>JALFCJ010000233.1 GCA_022771185.1 Spirochaetales bacterium
TACAATAGAAGGAAATACCATATAAAACTCAAAACCATAAAAGCGAAGGAAAAGGAAAAATTGCCCCATAGGAGGTAGAAATAAGGGGGACAATTTGACCCATGGGGGAGAAAGTGGGGGCAAAGAGTGTCAAAAAGTCCCAATAAGATATTTCTAGAGTAAAAAATGAATTCAAATCGCTCCAAGAATAGTACAGAATAAAAAGTGAAAAGAAGCAGACTGCTTAAAAAAAGGCAATAAAAAAACGGAAAGGGGGGGATTCGAACCCCCGAAGGCTCATCACCTTACACGACTTCCAATCGTGCACCTTCGACCACTCGGACACCTTTCCTTATCGAACTTGGAAATTGTATAACAAAAAATAGTGAAGTGTAAATAGGTACACTTATAGCTTTTCTTTTGCATGCTCCTTAAGAGCCTTGAAAGACTCTTCGCTGATTACATGTTCCATCCTGCATGCATCAAGTGTGGCTGTTTCCCTATTTACTCCAAGGCTTATAAGCATATCTCTAAGAGTGACATGCTTCTCATAAGTTTTATTTGCAATCTCTTCCCCAGGAGGAAGGAGTGACAAAAGTCCCTTCTCATCTACATCAATGAATCCCTCGTTTCTGAGATTCTTCATAGCTACCGATACACTGGGTTTTGTTATTCCAAGATACTTTGCAACATCAATACTTCTGACTTTACCTTTTTCTTTCCCTATGATGAGTATTGCTTCAAGATAGTCTTCTGCAGATTCCCTGATTACCATGGATTATACCCTCCAATAAAGTAAAGAATACTTCCATTTGCAATAAAGGGCAAATAGAATAAATGAAGTTAAAAGTAATATAGAAATGAAAAAGTGCATGTAGAAAGTTGAAAAGACTTTTTTATAGATTCAACAATCAAGGGATACTGATATGATGCATAATTTGATTGGGTTCTACGGAAGATTGATAATATTGAAATTATCTTTTCTTAGTTCATATATTCTTTTTTCATTAGCGTAATAGTATATCTTATTTGCTATAATGTCTGCAGCTCTTACAAGTGTCACTTTACTTGAGTTACAAAAACAAACATCCACTGTTTTTACATTAGGAAATAATGGAGGAAAGAAAACAGAGTAATTCCAATTATATGTTCCAAAACGAAATTCTTGCTCTAGTGCTTCTCGTAGCTCATATTTTCCATCAGTTGCGGTTGTATGTTCATCTACAAAAAAATAAATGCCTTCGACTTGATTGGGTATAATGATTCCTCTTTTAATAAGATCTTCAAACTTTCTTTTAACTGAAATTTTATAAGCAAAATCCAAATATCTTTGTTTTGATTTCTTCACTGAAAAAATACTATCCAGTACTTTTTTTTCGTTAATTACGACACCAAATTTTTCAATTTGATTAATAGATCTGTATAATTTCCCTTTATTTGTATTGGAAATAGTGGTTGCTTTCACTTCAGATACCAGATCGAAATGTTCTCTTTCTCTTATTACTCTTTCGGCGGCAATATACTTTCTTCCACAAATATCTCTTTCTTCTTTTGATAAGAATACAGCTCCACCAAAAACAAATAAATCATTGTGCAATTTATCGAAGACGCCGGATTCATCAGAATACACGAAGATGTTCACGGCTATTCCTCCAAAATAAAAACCGCACAAAGGCGGCCCTGTGCCCGACGACATTACATGTCGCTTAAACGTTAATTCGGAAACACAGGTATACAGCGTATCTCTACCTGCATTTATAGTTTAATATACTTACGAAGAGTTGTCCACACCAACAAAAAGGACTTAATAGCTTTTTTGTCTTTGAATTTACACAATGAAAAGTGAAGAAAGGAGATTGTGATGAAGAAATATTCAGTACCTTTAATCATGCTATCTATATTTGAGACAGTAGCTATTTTGTTGTGGAAGGCGAAAGATAATTTATTCTACCTATTCAACTTCAGCTACATAGGTATTTCTATTTCTCTTGGGCTCTTTCTGTTTATAAATAAGTATAAGTATGCTAGGAGAGTCGTCCAGCTCCTTGTAGGTTCATATATGCTTATTTATCTAGGTGTCATATCTAGAGAAAACATGCAGATCGAAGGGTTTTGGTACTACCTTTTTACAGGAGTATTCGAGGCCGCAACAATTCATTATGCAGTTGCAAAGATCTTTGGGCCTCTTATTTTTGGTAGAGGATGGTGTGGTTATGCCTGTTGGACTGCAATGGTTTTGGACTTCCTGCCATACAAAATACCCAAAGAGCCAAGGAAAAAGATAGGATGGATCAGGTATATAACCTTCGCTCTATCTCTTCTCTTTGTTTCTTTCCTCTTTCTTTCGCATGTCGGAGAAATGGAGAAGATAATGTTCTGGACTTTTCTTGTAGGTAATGCCCTTTATTACATCGCCGGTATTGTAATGGCATTTGTTCTTAAAGATAACAGGGCTTTCTGTAAGTATATATGCCCTGTTACTGTTTTTATGAAGCCTATGTCCTACTTCTCACTGTTTAGAGTGAAATGTGATAAAGATAAATGCATTTCCTGCGGTAAGTGTAAAAGGGTATGCCCAATGAACGTGGATGTTACTGATAACTCCAGAAAAAGAAAGAACGGTACAGAGTGCATTCTCTGTATGGAGTGTGTCAAAAACTGTCCGAAGGGAGCCTTATAGGCAAATAAAAAAACGGAAAGAGGGGGATTCGAACCCCCGAAGGGTTGCCCCTTGCTTGATTTCGAATCAAGTGTCTTCGACCTCTCGGCCATCTTTCCGTATTCTTAGAGTATGTTATAGCTTTAGGTATCTTTTCTCAAGTATCGTTTATTTGTTCTTCATTTGTCTAAGAAACATTAATATGGCTAATAGTGTGACAGCAAGAGTGTAGATGCCTACAACTAGAATATGTATCCCGATTCCTTCATAGTTTCCTGAGAATAATGCCCTCTCCATTTCCACTGCGTGGATAAAAGGAAGAGCGTTTGCAACAGCCTTGAATACTCCTCCCACAAGGGAAATGTCAAACCAGACGCCGCTGAGCCAAGCTGAAAGATTTGTCAGTAGTGCTCCGCAGATTCCTCCTACCTCTTTGGAAGAAAGAGAGCTGCCACATAATACTCCGAAAGAGATGAAGAAAAGAGATACAAGTATATTCCCGATCAGAGCCAAAATAACTCCTTCTGAAAGTTTCAAGCCGAATGGGATGGCCACTATATAACAGATGATGCTTTGAAGTATAGAGATAGGGATCAGGGGGAGAATGTATCCGATGATAAAATCGAAACTCTTCAGAGGTGTGGTATAAAGTCTGGAGAGTAGGGCAGACTCTCTGTCTTTCGATACTATCACAGCAGCAAAGAGAGACATAAAAGATAGGCCGAATACTGTTATCCCTGGAGTCAGATTTTCGATTTCAAAGAGTGATACCGGAATATTCTTTTGTATTGTAGATAATAGAAGAATAAGGATGAGAGGGAATCCCAAGCCGAAGAATAGATTAATGGGATCTCTTAGTATTTCTTTTGCTGTTCTGGTGGAAAGAGCAAGTGATTTCATTATTTAGCCTCCTTGATCATCTTTATGAAAGCATCTTCGATTTTTTCGGTACCTGTTTTCTCTTTCATTTCCTTCACAGTGCCTGTAAAGAGAAGACGACCATTCTTCATTACGCCTAACCTGTCGCTTAATGCTTCCGCTTCTTCCATGTAATGGGTGGTGAGGACTATTGTAGTTTTGCCTTTTAAGCTCTCGATCAGGTCCCATAACTCACTTCTTGCTATTACATCTAAGCCCAGTGTAGGTTCGTCGAGAAATAATACTTTAGGCTCTGAAACCAAAGCCATGGCGATGCTTAGACGGCGCTGCCATCCTCCGCTGAGCTTTCCAGCTTTCCTATTCATGACGCTTTCAAGGTCCAATGCCTTTGATAATTCTTCGATTTTTGCCTTTGCTTTATCTTTATTTAAGCCATGGACATCACACATAAGAGTGAGATTTTCTTTGACACTCAAACTAGGGGCAACAGCAGTCTCCTGAGGAGAAACCCCGATTCTCTCTTTGACGAGATTTGGAGATGAGATGATGCTTTCTCCTGATACCACAGCATCTCCCTTTGTAGGGAGTGTGAGAGTGGAGAGCATTTTTATTGTTGTTGTCTTTCCAGCTCCATTTACTCCAAGAAGAGAGAAGAGCTCTCCATTCTTTATTTCAAGATTCAAGTCATCTACCGCAGTTATTTCTTTATATTTCTTTGTAAGGCCAGTTGTCTTTATTGCGTATTCCATTGGATCCTCCACATAGATAGTACTTTTTCATCTATGTAGAGTTCCATTTACAATTCTTTACATAACTGCCACGTTTTTTGACATTATTCTTCTTTGTATGAGGGAAGAGTTACAATAAAAGAACTTCCTTTTCCCTCTTTGCTCTTTACTTCTATCTCTCCATTGAAAATAGATACCACTCTCTTCACCATTGATAGTCCCAGTCCATTTCCTTCATGTTTTTGTTGAGTATCGCCTTGATAAAACTTATCCCAGATATGGCGCATTGTTTCTTCATTCATGCCGCATCCTGTATCTGAGACTATCAACATAGATTTATTGCCATAAAGCTTTAGAGTTACTCTGACTTCTCCATCCTGCGGAGTGAACTTGAAAGCATTGGAAAAGAGATTATTCCAAATAAGAACCATTAAGTCTCTATCTCCTTTCGTCATTATTCCTTGTTCTATGTCTGTAGAGAGATTAATGTTCTTCTTTGTCCAAACGTCTTCAAAAGAAAGAAGAGAGGAGCATATTTCTTCCGATAAATCAAATTCCTCGCTCTGAGGATAGATATTTTGGTTTTCTATCCTATTCAGTCGAAGTATATCGGATACCAAACCAGCTAGTTTCCTACTGTGTTCTCCAACGATGAAGGCGTATTCCTGTCTCTTCTCCTCTTCAAGAAATGGAGAAGATAAAAGCATAGAGTAGTTTTGGATTACAGCTAGAGGTGTCTTGATTTCATGGGAGACACTGGCTATGAAGTCGTCTCTAAGCATTTCGACTCCTCCCAGCTCTATGGCTAGTCTATTAACGTCCATAGCTATGTCATCAAAAATATTAATATTTGATGTTCGTTTATGTATTTTTGTTACTCTTGCAGAGTAATCGCCATTTGTAAGGGAAGTAAGGCACTTTTGAATCTTTTTCGCTGGTATATATACTGTGATCTTTCGTCTTGTATAGTCTACCAGAGTAAAGAACAGGGCAATAAAGAGAACATTTGCAAAAGTCAGGATTGATGATTTTTTGAGTTCTACTTTCGTGAACTCATATCCGAGAGAGTCCATTAATAGCTTCATATATAGAATGACACTGCAGGTTGTAACAAAGCTTGTTAGGAGAAAAAAGATAATGTAGCTTCTTGCAGCATATAATAGTCGTTTGATTTTCATTTGATGATCACCTTATAACCAAGTCCATGTACTGTTACTATTTCAAAAGATGTACACTTTTCCAGTTTGCTTCTTAGCTTCGTCATATAGACGTCTATGGCTCTGGGAGACGACGATGAATCCCAGTCCCAGAGCTTATCTAGGAGGGCGGAACGACTGAATGTTTTCCTCGGGTTGGAAAGAAGAGTGAAGAGGATTTCAAATTCTCTCTTTGTAAGCTGTATTTCTTCTCCCTGCCAAAAAGCAGAGTATTCATCTTTATTAAGTATAAAGTCACCTACAGTAATCTTACTTTTTTCTTCTATACCAGACCGTTTCAATAATGCTCCGATTCTAAGGTTCAGCTCATCTAGATTTACTGGTTTTACCATATAGTCGTCTATTCCTATTTTGTAACCCTTGGTCTTGGAGTTGATGTCATCCAGTGCAGTCATAAATAAAATAGGAATAGTGGTGTTGAAACTACGAACAGTTTCTGCAAACTCAAAGCCATTCATAGTGTTCATCATTACATCAGAAATAATAATGTCGTATTTGTTGTTTTCTAAGCTTTCTATTGCTTCTTCTGCATTAAGAAACCAAATAGGTTCATGGTTCTTTAATGATAGAAAAGTACATACAGACTTATTCAGATCTTTGTCATCTTCCAATACTAATATCTTCGCCATATGACGATTGTAAGTGATAAGTGTTTCTATTTCTTTTCTGAAGTGTAAGAAAAATAGCTCTTAAGACCAAAATCTCAAGAGCTATTAGTAATCAATAGTAGAATTCTACTCCTACTATCGGAGTAACGAAGAATCTGGAGTTTGTTGTAATACTTGGATTATCGAATGGTATAGATACAAAGTTGTTGCCAAGCTTTACTCCGACTCCAAGTCCAAATCTCTCTGTTACTCTCCATTCTCCTCCGAAACATGAACCTATGCCAAAAGCACAATAATCCATTGTACTTTCTCCACTTAAGCCGACAGAAGCAATGATAGAAACTCCTGTGCCAGAAAAAGAATAAGAGTATGATGGGCCAACGATTAAGCCTACTTCCCAATCTGAGAAATCTTTTACGTTGAAAACGCTTTCGACTCCTAGATAGAATCCAAGGGAAGAATCGAAATATCCTGCAGTGTCACTGGAAATACCGATTTTGTTGCCTTTTTCATAAGTGTAAGCGAATGAAACCGAAGTGCTTCCCTCATAAGCGGACAGCGCAGTTACCATAACGATGCTGATAAGTAAAATGGCTAGTGCTTTTTTCATATATACCTCTTTGTTTAGTTTGTTCCCAATTTGTCTGCCAGCATTAGAATCTCTTGTGAGTATCTTTTTTTTCTTGTGTCCAAGAACTTTATATACACGGGATAGTTGATGCCGCAGATTGCAAGCCCCAGAATTCCGACTATTATTCCAACAGTGAATGATGAGTTTATTCCAAAGATTGCTCCTATATCTGTCATGATCAGCGACATGCCGAACCCTAGAATAAGTGCTCCTACAATTCCACATGTGTATGCTTGGATCAAAGGAGGAAGCTTTATCTTTCTATCAAGAGAAATAAGCTCCTCAAATTCTGTGTTTGTTTTCTCTGTGTACTCGCTTTTGATTTTATTGACTAAATAACTCTGAACTTCTTTGTCCATTTTCTTCTCCTTATCATGGCTGTAGCTTAAGGAGAAAATGTTTTATAAATCATTCTGAAATGTTTCTGTTTTATTAAATAATGAAATAATTCCGAAACAATATAGTGATGTAATGAGAGCATGAAAGAGAAGGTCGAAAGAATGATTAAGAAAGTAGTGCTGGTTCATCCACTTCTTCTTGTATTGTTGGTCGTTCTATCTTCTTCATCGCTGTTCTGTATTTTCTATTACTCGTTAGAAAAGAGTCTTATCTCTTACTTTTGTTACATGTTCTCTTTTTATACACTCTCTATCTTCGTCATAAGAGTTGTGTCTGTAATAAAGAGAATCGACATAAAAGAAGAGAAGAAGAGACTTTCTGACAAGAATAAGGAACTGTCACGAATCAATTTGATGGTTTGATTATGTAGTTCCACTTCTCGTTGGGACCTGTAAACTCGATGTTTATGAGGTCTTTATCTTCCTCGGAGACCTTTCTTCCCTTCTCATAATATCTCCTGTCGACAACGCA
>JALFCJ010000235.1 GCA_022771185.1 Spirochaetales bacterium
AAGGAGCTTGATATTCTAGGCATAACTCATGCAGGAGAGTAAAGAATGATTGTTGATGCGCAGGGAAAAGATTACAAAGAAGTAGACAGAATAATTAGGGAAAGCAAAGAAAACATTGAAGTCATCAATCCTTCTGGCCAGAGATTCATAGGGGCTGCTCTCCAGAAAAGAAGAGTAAATGTCTATGGAATAGCTGGAAATGCTCTCGGCTGTTATCTGGACGGCGGCTTGATTGAAGTATTCGGAGACGCGCAGGATGCTGTAGGTGACACAATGAATGATGGAAGAATCATTGTCCATGGCTCTGTAGGTGACGCTCTGGGATATGCTATGAGAGGTGGCGCCCTCTTTGTTGAAAGAAATGCAGGATACAGAGCTGGAATTCATATGAAAGCCTATGGCGAAAAGTCTCCTGTAGTTGTTATAGGAGGACGTACCGGTTCTTTCTTGGGGGAGTATCAGGCAGGAGGAACTATAATAGTATTGGGTCTAGAGAGGGGCGATATGCCTATCAGCGGATATTTCACAGGTGCCGGTATGTATGGAGGAAAAATAATACTGCGTAACCCGGGAGAAGTATTACTTCGCCCTGAGTGCGAGATGCATAAGGCTGAAAAAGAAGAGTTAGATAGTGTAAAAGAATCCATTGAAGAGTGGTGTTCCATATTTAATCGTGACGAAAATATGGTTTTTGATGCAGAATTCTATGTAGTTGAACCCAGAAAAGGGGCTGCTCCAAGACAGAGTTACGTCCCTAACTAGGAGGAATGAATGAAATACACCAAAAATGACATTATCGCACTTCTGGAAGAAGAGAATGTAGAGTTTGTCAGACTAGAGTTTACAGATATATTTGGTCGTCCCAGAAGTATGACTGTAATGCCTGAAGAGTTTGAAAAGGCTGTAGAGCATGGAATCTCCATTGATGGATCTGCTATCCCGGGCCTTGGAGGTGACAATATTCACTCTGATCTCTTTTTAAGCCCTGATTTGGATTCTATTTCTTATCTTCCCTGGCGCCCGGACCAAGGAAAAGCTGTCAGATTTTTCTGTAACGTAAAAAACCCCGATGGAACTTTTCATAACTGCGACTCCAGATGGATACTTACAAAAGCCGTGGAAGAAGCAGAAAAGGAAGGATACACCTTCTATTTCGGCACTGAGTTCGAGTTTTATCTTTTTAAGACCGATGCCAAAGGCGAGAGTACGAGAATTCCTATCGACAACGCTGGTTATATGGATTCTACTCCAGATGACAAGGGTGACAGCATCAGACGTGAAATATGTCTGCAGCTCAAAGACCTTGGAATGAAGCCTGAAGGCGCACATCATGAAGAGGGGCCTGGACAGAACGAAATAGATTTTGCTTACGCTTCTCCTCTTACTGCCGCAGACAATGCCGTTACTTTTTGTCAAATTGTAAAGCGTGTATCAGCCCTCAATGGTTTATCTGTAGATTTTTCTCCTAAGCCAATCTCTGACAAGGCAGGAAACGGACTTCATATTAATCTCTCAGTAAAGGGGGAGGGTGACGAAATTCTGGAACATATGATTGCAGGAATATTGGAGCATATAAAGGCTATGACTTTATTCTTTAACCCTACAGAGTCTTCTTATCGTCGTCTCGGTTCCTTCAAGGCTCCCAGGTATATTTCTGCGTCCCGTGGTAACAGATCTCAGCTAGTGCGAATTCCAGAAGCAAAAGATCCTTATATCAGGGCAGAAGTAAGAAGCCCTGACTCAGGAGCCAATCCTTATATAGCTTTTGCTCTTCTTATATATGCAGGGCTAGATGGAATTAGGAGAAAACTGCCACTTAAAGGTGGGTTGGATCAGAATCTCTATCTTCTGACTCCAGAAGAACTTAAAGGCTGGGATACTATTCCAAAGAGCTTGTTGGAGGCTAAGAACGAAGCCATGAAGAGCCAATTCTTGAAATCTGTTTTACCTCAATCTGTCATAAAATATTATCTGAGGTGATGGATGGAATTAAGGGAACTGGTATATTCCACGCTTATTGTCAGTACAACTCCTTCTTTTGCCTCCTTTGCCTCCGAGCTGTTGAGTCAAAATTCTTTCTATCCAGTGAAGAAAGTAAGTTCTGTGACTGAAGCCAGGCATGCACTTTCTATTAGGAGTTATGATGTACTGATCGTAAACTATCCCCTTCTCGATGAGACAGGGTTGGAACTGTCTATGGAAATGAGCCGAGATTGTTCTTCGGTTGTCTTGATGATGGTTCCAGCCACTATGTATGGAGACGTAGAGGCAAAGACAAGGGGAAGTGGTGTATTTCTTTTAAAGAAACCTATTTCCCTCATCACTCTATCTCAGTCTCTATCTTGGCTTCGCTCCGCCTCCGACAGAGTGAGAAGCGTTCAGAGCGGCAGAGTAAAGCTGGAGGAGAAGATAGATGAAATCCGACTTGTGACTAGGGCTAAATTAATACTTATGGAGAATTTGAAGATGACAGAAGACGAAGCCCATAAGTATATAACACATGAAGCAATGGATAGATGTATGTCCAAAAAAGAAGTTGCAAATACTATTCTCAATACTTGGTCCAGATGATTTATGTTTTATTCGTTTCTTTTGTTTCTAATCCGTTGACCAAAGCTCAAATAATTTACTAACATGATTCTACCTCTTTATCCGATGTGATCGGATCAAATTATTATGTCCACAAGGAGGAATTCATGATTTCAAATTATGAGTTCACAGTCATCTTCGACGCTAACGAAGATAAGACTAAAGCAGGACTTGAACTTGTCGAGTCCACCTTCTCAAAGTATGGTGTAGAAGTCACCAAGAAGGAAGACATGGGTGTCAGAACACTGGCATATCTCATCAACAAGCAGGAAAAGGGCCACTACGTCTATTTCGAAATCAAGGCTGACGGTTTGACAATTAAAAACATGTCCAGAGCCTTCGAGCTTTCTACAGACGTCCTCAAGTACCTGTTCATCAATCCGGAAAAGATCTGAGGGTAGATATTCATGTCAGACATCAACTGCGTAACACTCTCAGGAAGATTGACTAGAGACGCTGAACTCAAATATACACAGAACGGTGGAGCTATAGTAAGGTTTTCCATGGCTGTCAACAGATCAAAGAGGAATGGTGACGGTAGCTGGGCTGAAGAAGCTTCATATTTTGACTGTGTCTATTTCGGCAAGGGCGCTGAAAGTGTCAACTCCTATTTGTCCCGTGGCCGTCAGGTTGCTGTAAGCGGAGAGCTTAGACAGTCCCGATGGGAACAGGATGGACAGACGAGAAGTAGGGTTGAGGTCTTTGTGAACAATCTTTCCCTACTGTCACAGGGTGGTTCAAAGCCTCAGGAAGGAGATGGCGGTACTTCTTATCAGAAGCCTGCAACTCCGTATAGAGAGAACCAGAACAGTTATTCAAAGCCTCAGAACCAGTATCGCCAGCAGCCTCAGTATCAACAGGCTCCTGCACAACAGAATGGTCCAGAGGAATTTCAGGACGACGATATTCCGTTCTAATTAAGGAGTAAAAAATGAAAGACGATAGAGATTTTAACGAAATGGATAAAGGCGCACTCAAAGACAGAAAGATGGGTGTCAGAAAGGCTGGCTACAAGAAAAAGGTTTGTAAGTTCTGCCAGGGTGCTGCTCCAGCTGATTATAAGAACAGTGAAATGCTCAAGAGATATATCACAGAGAGAGGTAAGATTCTCCCTGCACGCATAACTGGAACTTGTGCTAAGCACCAGAGAGCTCTCAACAGAGAAATCAAGAGGGCAAGAACACTTGCTTATCTTCCATTCGAGAAGAAGTGAGGAAATGGACGAAGGCTTAACTAAAAAGACATCTAAGGATGTTTTTATAAAGGCATTTATATCTATAGCGTTTTCTGTAGTTCTCCTTTGTTTGGAGGTTACCTCGCTTATATTTACTTTGCCTTTATTGGCCTTTGTCGCTACTTCCCGGAGAGAGGACGGATTGAAGGTTTTTCTTCCTGCCGCCCTCATTCTCATTATTCGTTCCCTGTACTACGGTTGGGGGGTGGAAAATATGGGGCTCTGGGTATGTATTGATCTATATGTCCCTTTGTCACTGTTAGTGGCAGGTTATATATGGACTATATCAAAAGGAAAGTTGGAAAAGAGACTCTTTTTGTCACTTCTTCCTGCTTTACTTGCCACAATCCTTTTTGGATTAGTGTTTTTTATGGATAGGGCGCTCTTTGATGCTTTTTATTCGAGCATGAAGGATGCGTTTGCCACAGTGATGGAAAGTGCCCTTGCCACGCTTGGAATAGAAGCTGATATAGACTTCTTATTTCTTATGGTAAGCACGACGGTTGGAGTTTTCGCCTTCCCGACCATTGCTGCAGCGGCTTGTGTCTCTTTCTTCTTCTATGAAGGGAAAAGGCATTCAAGAGAAACCTCTCTTGACGATGTGGTTGCTTCCATTGAATTGAATACAAATCTTGTATGGGTTTTGATTCTTTCATTGGCGCTGTTGATGTCAAGTCGGTTTATATCCATGCCTCTGGTCTTTTCTATGGCTTTCTTAAGCCTGGCTTTGACCATGCTCCTTGTCTATTCAATACAAGGTTTCTCTGTATTGATGGCTTGGATAAAAAATGGTGGTGTAAATATGAAGAGTACCACACTCTTTATTGTTCTTTTGATGCTTGGTCTGTTTATGCCGGGACTAAATATAGTGGTTCTCTTTGGACTACCGGTTCTGGGACTCATTGAGAACTTTTTCGACATTAAGACAAGGAGAAAGAAATGAAGATCATTCTCAACAACGATGTAGTACATCTCGGAGAAGAAGGCGACATCGTAACAGTAAAAGACGGTTATGCTAGAAACTACCTCCTCCCTACAGGAGCTGCAGTAATTTACAACAAGGCAAATGCAGCTATGTTCCAGCAGAAAGCAGAGCAGATTGCAAAGAGAAAGGCTGAAAAGAGAGCAGCTTCTGCTTCTCTTAAGGAAAAACTGGACAATGTTACAATCTCTCTTGTTGTTACAGCTGGTGAATCTGGTAAGCTTTTTGGTTCTGTTACATCTCAGATGGTACAGGAAGCTCTTCTCAAGGAAGGATTTGAGATCGAAAAGAAGAAGCTTGATGTTCCTACACACTCTATTAAGATGACAGGTACATATCACATTGTCGCTCACCTCTATGAGAACGACAAGGCTACTATCACTCTCAACGTTCTTTCTGAAGCTGATGTAAAGGCTGCGGCAAAGAAGGCTGCTGAAGAGAAGGCAAAGGCAGAAGCTGAAGCTAAGGCTAAGGCAGAGGAAGAGGCAAAGGCAGAGGCTGCTGCTGAAGCTGCAGAGACAACAGAAGCACCTGTAGAGGGCTAATATCTATGGCAGAGTCACAAGAAAACACATCCAAAATAAGGATGCTTCCACATGATGATGAAGCGGAACGTGGTGTTCTTGGGGCTCTGTTACTGAATTCAGAGGTCTGGGACACAGTATCATCTAGTCTCGAGGCCTCTGATTTTTATTCACCTTTTAATGGTAATATCTTCCAAGCTATCTCCGATATTATGGAGAGGGAAGGCTTGAAGAGTTTTGACGGTCTTATTCTCGTAGACTATCTTAAAAGAAAGAATCTCCTTGATAAGTGTGGCGGAGTAGGGTATATAGCTCAGCTTACAAATACACAGGTGGTTACATCCAACGTATCCCGATATGTGGAGATCGTACAGGATGCATCTAAGAGAAGAAGACTGTTTAATGTAGCTACATCCCTTGAGAAGGATGTTTTCGATCCATCTGTCAATATTGATGATTCATTGGATGAAAGCTCCAAAGTACTTACCGATGCTCTATTAAAGGGAATGAAAGAGAAATCTTCAGAGTATTCTCTGGGGCGTATTTCTCAGTTTACTTTTGAAGAGATTACAAAGAAGTTGGAAGGCACAGCAGAAATCGATAGAATTGAGACTGGTTTTGATGTTCTCGATAAATACACTAACGGTGGCTTTGCAAACGAAGAATATGTAATAATTGGTGCTCGTCCTTCTATCGGTAAAACAGCTTTTGCTCTCAGCATGATGTACAACATGATGAGAAATAATAAGAAGATTGCTTTTTTCTCCCTTGAAATGCCAGCCAAGTCTATTGCAATGAGACTCTTTGCCATTGACAGTAAAGTTGAGCTTGCCAAGATAATCAAGGCGCAGTTTATCGGAGATGAATTTGAGCGTATTATGGATAGTTGTGGCCGCTTATATGACTATAGCGAGAATATGTACATCGTCGATGTTCCTAATATTTCATTAACAGAATTAAGAGCTAAAGCTAGAATTCTTAAAAAAGAGAAAAATATCGATTGTATTGTCATCGACTATATCGGTCTTATTTCTGTTCCATCGACTTACGCCAGCCAGAAGAAGTTCGAACAGGTCTCGATGATATCACTAGCTTTAAAACAGCTTGCAAGAGAGTTGAAGGTTCCTGTAATAGTTCTCTGTCAGGTAGGGCGTGAAAGCGAAGAGCAGGCTCCTATTCTTTCCAATTTGAGGGACTCAGGTTCTATTGAGCAGGACGCAGACGTAGTGTGCTTCTTGCATAGAAAAAAGAACCTCACAGAAGAAGAGAAACAGAGAAACCTTAAAGACTCCCAGGGTAGAGCAAATATTCAGGTCACCCAGTTTATTGTTGCCAAGAACCGTAACGGTGAAACAGGTACCTTTAAAATCGGTTATAATGGTCCTCTCACATTCTATAATGACGTCGACCAGAGTTCTGAGTTCATTGATTATGAGCAGAAGGTGCCGTCAAAGAAATAAGGTCTCTACTATTCCCCAAGCATTCATTGCAATGATCAGAGCCCAAGCCATTACCATTCCTGAGATATGGAGTACAAGGTAGGTGTTGGGCTTGAGAGGTCTATGCACTATCATTTCAGCAATCGTAATGATCATCTGTCCTCCATCAAAAGTCGGTATAGGAATTAAGTTTCCGATAGATATGGATATACTGATAATGGATAAGAGATAAAGAAGTGTCCTTATTCCGCTTCTACTGCTTTCTGAGAAGGCAAGAGTGGATATTCTTCCTATATTCTTGGCACTTGTAAATGGACCGCTTATTATCTCCAAGGCTTCCTTAAAATTAAAGCTCAATAGTTTAATAATGGCTGCAGCAGTTCGCTTGGAGAGGTCTATTGTCTTATTGAATGCGGTAGAGAATGGAGTGGAAGAATCTGGGGAGATTCTATAGTCAGTCTTCCAGGCAAAAGGAAAACTAGTGCCATCCATCTTTACTTCCTTTCTTCCATTTTCTCCTTCAAATACCAAGTTAAAAGAATCTGCGTCAAGTAAATATAAGTCATATGTCCACTCTATTCTGTGTCCATTGGCCTCAACGAGCCTATCTCCAACTTCTATTCTCTCGTCTTCACTTCTACCTATTACAGGCTTTTCCAAGTTTGCTATACCATAACTATAGCCAGAGTCCAAGAGAGTAGGTGAGATTGTTACTGTGGTTTCTTTTTTGTTCCTGAGAATATTTAACTCTATATCTTCTCCTTTATGGTTACTGAGCCAAGAAGAGAAGTCTTCCCAGTCAATAAACTTCTTATCACCTGAAGAGATAATGATATCACCTTTTTTTATTGTTTCCTGTTTGGTGTCAATGCCATAAAGAGATGAGTAGTCAGAGATAGGAGCTACAATAAGACCATGGCTTATTCTCTTGACAGGAATAGCAGATACAATAGCGAGAAGAAGAAATGCCAACAAGAAGTTAGTCATAGGACCTGATAAAAAAATAAGAAACTTTCTCCACGGACTAATAGCGAAGAATGAACCTTTCTCTGCAGTGTTTATCTTTTTGCTTTTATTGGAAAGTGCGACTGTAAGATCCTCAGAGCCGCCAAGTCTACAGTAGCCGCCAAAGGGAATCAAAGAAAGACGAAACTCTGTTTTTTTACCCCAATGACGCCAAATTACAGGACCGATTCCAATG
>JALFCJ010000279.1 GCA_022771185.1 Spirochaetales bacterium
GTAGTTACATGCATGTTGTAAGCATCGGCGCCACTTGCTGCAATGCCGCTGAGAAGAGCATACTCAAGCATATAGCAGCTGAGTCTTGTATCCTTTCCTACAAGAATCTTCGCTTCATGCGCGTCCCTGTCCTTTGAGTAATACCAACCAAGGAATCTACCGATACGATATGCATGGTTAAATGTAAGTCCTACGTTTGCTTCACCTCTGAATCCATCTGTTCCAAAATACTTAGGCATATTAGTTTTCCCCCTTCTTTTCGACTATATCGCCTTCTTTCTTGTAGATTGAGTTTGCACTCACCACGCCCCTTACCCTTGAGAGTGGATAGATATTGGAGTGTGGCCCGATGACAGAGCCTGGGCATAGGACGCTGTTGCAGCCGACTTCCACAAAGTCGCCGAGGAAGGCTCCCACCTTCTTGATGCCTGTCTTGATCTCTTCGCCGTTAACTCTATCTTTGATCACGACAAGAGTCTTATCTGATTTGACGTTACTTGTTATACTTCCTGCCCCCATGTGGCTCTTATAACCCAGGATAGAGTCACCTACATAGTTATAGTGAGGAACCTGAACGTTATCTGAGATGATTACGTTCTTCAGTTCAACGCTGTTTCCTACTACACAGTTCTCTCCCACAAGAGCGCTGCCTCTGACAAAAGCGCAGTGTCTGACTTCAGTCCCCTTTCCGATGATACAAGGTGAGCCGATAAAGGCAGACGGCATTACTGATGCCTCTTTATGAATCCAAACGCCTTCTTTTGGGTTGTCATATTCGTCTGGAGAGAGAGTCTTTCCTATCTCGAGAATAAGATTCTTAATTCCTGAGAGAGCCTCCCAGGGATATGTGAATGAGTGAATGTAAGAAGAAGCGAGAGAATGACCTTCTTCATATAGATCTTTTGTTGCGTACACTATTTTCCCCCGAATGTACAAGATTTTTGCTCTTTAAATTTATCATAGGATATGAGATGACTCAACGCCTCGAATTATCAAGACTGAGAAATTAACGCTTTTTTCACAAAGATTGACACTAAAAATGGAATAAGCGCCACACACTAGTGGCACTTATTTCCTGTCATTATCTCGATGATAGTCTTATCTGTCTCTCTCATTCCTTCCCTGGCGATTCTACTTACGTTGTTGATTGTATTCTCAACACCCTTCTTTACTATACCGTCGCCTCCGTAGAATTCGCTTCCATACTTCTGCATTTCCATTCCCAACAATCCTGCTTCAACGGCAGATGCTATCTTTGCCGCGCAGCTGGCTTTTGCGCCATCGCATATCATGCCGCTCTCTATCGCAAGAGCATTGACGACAGTATGTGATATCTCATTCTCTCTTCCACCAAATAGGTAACATACTCCAGCTCCAGCCCCGGCCCCGGCACTGGTCGCCCCGCAGTATGCAGAGAGGCTTCCTATTCCGCTTTTTAGGTGTATGGTCACCAAGTTGGACACAGCTAGGGCTCTCAGTAGTGTGTTATGTGATACATTCAAGTCTTTAGCGTAAACAATAACTGGAAGAGAGGCTGTAAGGCCTTGGTTTCCAGAACCGCTGTTGATCACTACAGGTTTCTCGCTTCCATTCATCCTGGCGTCGCTACCTGCCGCAGCATATGCCTTCGCCTTGTTCTGGACACTCTCGCCATAGCTTTTGAGAAGTATGGAGCCGATATTGGCACCCCAAGTGCCATGGAGCCCTTCGTTTGCTATAGCAGTATTGTATTCGATCTGCCTTTCAAGCGTCTCTCTTATACTCTCTATATCTACAGAGTCGGCATACTCGGAAATGGACTTAATAGAGAGAACGGATCTATCTGTCTTCTTCGACTCAACACTGTCTTTATATTCTTTCTTATAGATTACTTCTCCGTTTCTCTCTTTAAGTATTACGTTTGTGTGGTTACCAGCTATCTCTACAGAAGAACTCTCGCTATCGTTTTTCAACTCCACTCTAATATGGAATATGTATCCGCTTTCTGAAGGAAGAATAGTAAACTTAGCGTCTCTTCGTAGCTCTTTACTTCTCTCTATATCTTTCTCCCCTACTTTAGAGAGGACTTCAAGCTCCAAGTCTTCCCTTCCAGCAACAATTCCTATGCTGGCTGCAGCCTCTATTCCTCTTTCCCCTCCTGTGTGGGGTACTACTACGCTCTTAACATTCTTAATAATGTTAGGGCTTGCGTAGACAGTAACTGATGTGGGGAGAGATGAAAGGAGGGACCTGGCAATACTGGAAGCGTAGGCTATAGCTATTGGCTCTGTACACCCCATGGCAGGCACAAGTTCTTCCTTCAGTATCTCTGTTATTGCACTGATAGTCTTAATATCCATACTTCTATTCTAGCCTTGTTAAAATTATTGTCTACTCAATTTGTTTATAGAGGGAGGAAGAGAAGAAGGAGTCCACATCCAGTGTCCAAATATCGCTATATAGCGGGAGATACTTCTCTAGGCCAAAGAGAATGGGATGAGAAACAATTCTCCCAGAATACTCCAAGGCCTTACTTTTGAACCTGCTCCAAGAAGGGATGTCATTCTCTCTATATACCACAATAAAAGTATTTTTCTTCTCTTCTCCCCAATACCTTTTGTTTAAGAGAGAGAAGAGGCATATAGTGTCGAAGGCTTTCTTTCTTATAGAACGGTTGTCGATACGAGAAAGCCTCTGGTTCTTAAACTCGATAAAGAGCCTTCTGCTCTTTGTCTCAGCATATGCATCTGTCGAGGAAAGATTCTCTCCCTCCCTGAAAAACGAGCATATCTCATTTGTCAGTTTATCGTAGTTGATGACTCTCTTTTTCTCGTCCCACATTAAGCTCTCGTTCTTTGTTTTGTCATAGCTTGTTTCAAGAAAGGAGGAAGAGTACTTATTCATAAATCCTCCATAAGGGAGAGAAAGAATGAGTACACATCTTCGCTTTTCTCTTTCTTCTCGATTTCGATTCTTTCTTCCTCTCTTACTACTTCAAAGAACTCGACGTTTGAAAGTGTCGACTCAATGGCCCTGACTCCGATTATTGATGAGACACTTAGAACTAATCTAACGTCTTTTTCTACTCTCATTGTTTCGAATATAGATAGAAGAAGCTTCATATCTTTTGTATCCATCAAGGAATCCAGGCTATCTACGATAATCATAGAGCCTTTGTTGATCACTCCATTTCTCAGGAAGGTATATATGATTCCTATTATCTCTTTAGATGAAGAGACATTCTCCTTTATGCCTTCTTTTTTCTCTAGTAGATTGAGAATATCCTCCATCTCGAAAGTATCTCTTCTTTCGTTTACGATAAACGAGGGATAGTTTTCTCTTAACCTAGAAGGTGCATGTATAAATAACACGTTCCCTTCCATTCTTGTTTCTAATTCCCTGTAGAGCGTCTCTAAGACTTTCGTCTTACCAACTCCACCCTTTCCTACAATGCAGACTGCGTTGCCGTAGCTTAATGAAAGCAAAATTTCCTTGTTAATCATGTCAACAGTGTTGATGAGAAAGAAGGAAAAAGGGAGG
>JALFCJ010000033.1 GCA_022771185.1 Spirochaetales bacterium
TCTTATTGTCTTTTCTGTTTCTCTTATTCTATACATTCCACTCCATGAAATAGTCCATGGAGCAGTGTTGAAGTGTTATACCGATGAGAAGCTTTCCTTTGGCTGGAAGTTTGTCTATGCTTATTGCGGCAGTAAGGAAGCAGTTGTAAAAAGGGGAGAATACTACTTTGTAGCTCTTGCTCCCCTTATGGTATTCTCTTTTGTTTTTATTATCCTTATGGCACTAAATCCTTCTCTTTCATTCGTCTGGTACTTAATGGAGATAATGAATGTATCAGGCTCCATTGGTGATATCTACGTATCAGTTAAGCTATGCAAGAAGAGAGAGAAGAATATACTCATTACAGATAGCGGGACTGACATGTCTTTCTGGTCCCGCTGATTGCACTATATCTCCAATACATTCTCAGGATCCCTGAGATAGAATACAGCCGCCTTTATTCTCTTCTCCGGGTACATGGTCTTTACAGCCTCTTTGTAGTAGTTTAGCTGGTTTTTATGACTGCTATCTACTCGCATTGAGTCTGTTTTGTAATCTACGATATATATCTCATCTTCTTTCTCCGCAAATAGGTCTATTACTCCCTCTACAAGTGTATTTCCATCTTTTACCATAAAGCTTCTTTCCGGTGTCAAAGTAAAGCCCTTGAGTTCCTTGTTGAAGAAAGAAGAAGCGAAGAACTGGTCGCGTAGCCTTAATGCTTCGTTTATTGCATCATTCTGTCCTTTCTCTTCTTTGAAAAATGATAAATAATCGTCTTCGATTCCCTTTATTCTGTCTTCAAGAGTCTTGTGGACAAGAGTTCCGAAAGTAGCAATCCTCTCGTCTCTCTTGGCTTTTTTCTCTTCTTCAGTCAAGGCGTTGTCATCAACGGATACAAGCCAAGCATCGATGTTTATTCTTGGTAGGATTGTTCCTTTCTCCTCAGGAGAGGTGGAGACGTAGGTGGACGAAGGAAGGAGAGTGGAAGAAAAGTCTTCTTTTTCGATGAAAGTAGTTACTCCACACTTTTCTGTCCCTTCTTTAGTCTCAAATACTCTTGGATCCTCATACCATTGTGTGTTGATACTTTTGTTTTTCTTTTTGTCTTTCTTAAACACAGACATGTTGACAGGAAATATTTCTTTCTCCTTGAATACCCACTTTTCTCCTATTCCATCAGTGTCTACAAAAGAACAGGAGTAACCGATTCTCTCTTTGGTCGGTTTACGTTTGTAGTCAAATTGGAATCCCAAACCCTTTGCTATGTAGTAGAGAAGGTTTTTCTGTTTTGAAGTTGAATTAGGGTCTCCTTCATTATCGAAAGCTCCACTGAAGATAAGATGGTGCTCCGCTCTTGTGGCAGCTACATATAGAATTCTCTTTGTCTCTGCATTCTCAAGGCTGTCTTCCTCATTCTTCAAATACTTTTCCCAAGGGTTTACTAAAGTCTCATCCTCATCGTCATAAATAAACGGAATAGTAGGATTATTCTCATCGTCAGGTTTTACGTTAATTTGTAGTCCCCCTCTATTACTTCTACCTCCTGTATCTGAAATGAAGACAATAGGATACTCCAGTCCTTTGGACTTATGGATAGTCTGTATTGTTACACCGCTAGTTGCCTCAGCCTGTACAGAAATATCTTTTAAATCAGATTCTTTACCCAACAAAGGCCTTATCCTATCCAAAAGCTCTATTAATGACTTTCCGTCGTTATCGAAGGAAGACGCCAAGGCGAATAGATAGTCGTAGTGCTCCGAGTAGACTTTGTTGTCTTCTTTAGTCTCTATGAAGAATCTATACCCCCTGTCTAGCCATAGATAAGTCAGGATTGGTGTGATCCTTCCTTTCTTTGCTATTTCTTTCGCTCCCATTAGTGTTTCGAGAGCAAAAGAAAGGGAGAGTGCATCCTCTGGTGTAAGGGAAGATGAGATCTCTCTTTCTTCTCTCATATTCTCGATTACATTTTTTACTCCCTCTTGTGTCAGAGACGCGAAGGGGGAAGAAAGGAAAGACGCCAGTGATAGAGTATCTTCGTATCCATAGGATATAAGCTGAAGAACATTATAGAAGTCGTTGAGAACGGCATCCATTGTCAAAGACTTATTATCTGAGACATTAAACGGGATGTTAAAGTGTCTCAGTGCTTTCTCAAAGTCAGACTGGTTTGATCCTTTTCGTAGAAGGATTGCTATATCAGAATACTCTGGCTTTCTTTCTCCACCATTTCTTCCTTTTGATACAGGCCACTCTTCGCCCTTAGCCATGATTTCATTCTTTATGAATTCTGCTACTCCATATGCCTCCGTCAGGTGTGCGTCGCTCTTTAGTTTTTTGTCTTTGTTTTTACTCTCTGTAAACCAGTCCAGCCATAAGAAACGAAGCTGGGAAGATGAAATTTTATTTACATTGCTCACTAAGGGAAGATACCTTGCTTCATAATCCTCCTCTGGATCTGAGGCCATAATATTCTCCAGGAACATTTTGTTTATTCTATTTATTACAGTCCTCTCTGACCTGAAATTCTCTGAGAGAGATAAGACTCGATCTTCTCCGAAGTCGTTGGCAATATTTTTGAATACTGAGACATCTGCCCCACGGAAACGATATATAGACTGTTTTTCGTCTCCTACCATAAAGATTTTCTTTATATCGATATCCTCAATTGTAGGCTCTCTATTTCCTTCATAGCTATCGAGAGACGACAATAGATAGAGAAGCATCTTGTTCTCTCCGTTGTTGTCTTGGAACTCATCGACCATTATCCTCTTGAAGCGCTTGGAGAATGTTCTCCTTATATCGCTGTTTGTCTTGAGGATATCGATAGAGAGAAGAAGAACGTCTCTGAAAGTCAAAGCTCCCTTTTCTCTCTTGTGCTCAGCTAGAAGCTTATAGAAAGAGGAGAGAAGAATGCCCCAGCCTCTAAGGTAGTTGTTAGGTGTAGAAGCATAAAGATTTAGCTTCTTTAATAATCTGTAATCATCTCTAATGGATGAACGAAGAGAAGTAAACTTTTCGTTTTCCTTTTTATCCGGGCCAACAGTTCTTATTCTCGAGAAGTTTAAGTCCGATAGTCTATTGTAATTATTATATTCATCCAAGACTCTCTGTACTTCTGATACATCTTCGCTTGCTTTTGATGAAGAAGAAAAAAGAGATATAAAATCTTCTGCTTCTTCTAAAAATCTCTTTTTAACCGATTCTTTCTCTTCTTCTGTCCTTTTTTCAAAAGAAGAAATCAGGTGAGAGCACATCTCTTCTTCAGTCATTATGGGAGACGGGAAGGAGAAGAAGTTTGTCCCAACCTTTGAAAGAGCATCGGTCAGTCTCTCGATTCCATGCCAGGATACAAGAGCATTGACGTCATTGTCTTCCATTTTTTCAAGTATCAGATCTCTGACTGTGCTCTCGACCCACTCTTTATATTCGTCGTTATCTTCTATTCTGAAGTCTGGAGTTATGCCATACCTTATGGAATCGAGTCTTACGATCTTTGAGCAGAAGCTGTCGGTAGTGCAGATTTCTGCATTACTGAATCTATCTATCTCTTCTTTGTCTATCAGTCCATAACTCTCTGCAACTTTCAATGCTTTGTAGATCCTGTTTTTCATATTGGCGGTAGCCGCCTTTGTGAAAGTCATAGTAAGAATCTCGTCAGAGTGAATCGGGCCTATATCTTCATCCATTATGAGGCGAAGAAAACGATATGTAAGGACAGTAGTCTTACCGCTTCCAGCCCCGGCAGGGATGACGTATTTCTCGTCTGAGAATACTGCTTCTCTCTGCTTGGAAGTTTCATTTGAAATATCGAAATGCTCTTTTTTGCAGAATTCTAAAAACTTTTCTTTTGTCTCATTCTTCATTTTGCAACAAATCTCCCTCTGCAGAGTCTTTTGTAATCGCAGTTTTTACAGTTGTCTTCACTTGGATCAGGAGTGATATCTCCATTCTTTATGTGATCCAATATTTCGTTTATTCTATCGTTTGCGTTGATTATAACTGCATCCAATGTAAAGCCTTGGGTCCCTACAGTTGGCCAGACTATTCTGAACTTCTTGTTCCCGAGAGAGTAGAAGCCTCCGCTTTCTACTATAGTATCACTATCGATACTTATCTCTTTATCGGCAGTATCTGAAGTCACAAGCATGTAGTATAGGATTACTTGGAGACTCATATCATCTAAATTGTCTTTAGACCAGTCATCATCACCTTTAAGTTTATAGTCAATGATATATAACTTTCCTTCATCATCTTTGAGGATAGTGTCGATTCTTCCTTTAAGATTTACCTTCTCTCCAAGAACATGACCTGAGAATGATTTTTCATTTGCTACAAGTTCCTTGTCTTCATAGTATTCAATTCCTTTTGATTCCTTAAATCCAGCTAGTTTCCTCCAAATGGAACTATATATATGGCTTTCTACTGCATCGTCAGGTATTCTCCCGATCTTTCTGCTTTCATCTATTGCATGTGACAAATTTTTTTGTAGAGTTTCAACGTCTATTTTCTTGAGAGAGCCTTTCTCTTCAAGGGATTTCTCTATTGTTTCATGGAGAATGTCACCTTTGAGAAAGTTGTCTTCTATATCTGACTCATAATTTAGCTTACTTATCTTCAATATAGACTGGATATATCCCTTATATGGGCAAGTATCCCAGCTCTTGACGTCTGATACAGAGAGAGTGAGAGGGGAAGATGATAGTGAGTTTACTTTTTCTCTATCGCTTTTTTCTTTCAATACCGTCTCTTTTGCTATTTTGTAGGAGTCGCTTTGAGACTTTGTGCACTTTATATCTCCATTTTTCATCTCATCTGTATAACTGTCTCTTTCAATTATCTCTTCTCTGACCAGGTTGTCTAAAAAAAGAGTTGGAAGAAGCCTTGATCCATCGTACCCCTCGCTTGTCCCTGATATATAAGTGAAGTCTGAAAAATCAGGGTTGGAGTAGAGAGATAGTATAGATTTTCCTATATCTAGAGGTTCCGGTTTATTTGTAGATGAAGCAAAGGGGTAGTCATCTAGTTTCAGGGATGTAGATTTGTCATCTAGGCCGATGATATAGTGGCGCTTAATAGAGAGACCTGCAGAAGCTGGATAAGCGTAGACTTTGACTCCATTCTCGTCTCCGTTATTTGTGACATATGTTGTGTCCTTCAAAATGGATAGGAAGATTCTATAAAGTTCCACATCCTCCAGTTCCTTTAATCCCTCCAGAATCTCCAAGGCTGTTCCTAGTATGCGGTTATTTTTTTCATCCCATTCGCCTTCAATGAGGAATCTATCCCTGAAATCTCTGATACGGTTCTCTGTATCCAAACTTTTCTTAGATTTCACTATTAGTGAGATGGCCTTATAGAGAGAGTCGAAGAGAGACTTGGCCTCTTTGATGTTTTTATACTTACTGCTGTATTCTTTATCTGCAATATCGAAGGCTCTCATCCAGTATTTGTATCCGCCACCAACTAGCTTCATATCTACGCCGATATGAAGTGCAGTTAATAGAAGCTCCCTGTCTTTGAAGGTGAAAGATGGATCCGAGACTAGTTTTTTATATTCGTCCACACCCCATCTGTTTTTGTCGAGGGAATAAAATAACTTGAGAAGTTTTCCTTCAGGGTAGGAAGTTAGAGGAAGGTTGGATGTAAAGAGAAGAGGAATATCTCTTTTCTTTGCTTCTTCCTCGAGGTATGGCCTGTAAGTCTCAAGGGAAGAGGATGTAATGGCGATATCCTCGGGGGCGTATGTTGATAGGTCTCTCTCCACCATCCTCATTATTCCTCTTATTTCGGAGATCGAGTTGTTATACTCATGGAGAGGGATATGATAGGAAGGAGTCGGAATATTGATCACGTCTACTTTACCACTATCTACTACAGTAGAGGCGAAAGTAGATGTAAATGACTCAGGATAGACAAAGACTATTTTGTCTTTTTCTATTCTATCTAGGTCTCTCTCTAAGTATCTTTCTTCATATAGATTCCTTTCCTCCAGGTATTTCTCATACTCTGGCCTTATTTTCTCAATATCTTCCTTCATGCTTTTATCTATAAAGAGTGGCATGGAATCTTTATTTGGAAGGTAAGGAAGAATACGGGAAATGTAACGGGTAAAGGAAGGAATACTTTCAACGTATTTGCTGTCTACAAAATATGATAGATAATCCAATCCATGTTTCTTGATAAAGAGAGAAACGAAAGCTATTCTCTCTGTGTCTGTCACTTCTCTTTTGTTCTTGATATCGCATAGCGAGAGAAGAAAGCGGTCCCAGCTTATAAATCTATCCTTGAAGACAGCTCTTCCTGGGTGGGCGGAGATAAAATCAGAGAGAGTGTTTCTTGCCATAGTCTCTGATGTAAACACCAGAGTCTTATCTGTGTTGAGGATAATAGAGTATATTTCTTCTTTTGTGTCCATACTTTTATAGTAGCATGAAACAAAGGAGAAAGTATAAAAGGAGAATCAATCTACTATATTTTTAACCCAAATTCTCTTCTTTACGAGGATATAGCCTAGTAAACACTTCAGTATGTCTCCTGCCTGCACAGATAGGTAGATAAAGACCACACTTACGCTTGTGAAACGTGAGATTATGAATGCGATAGGGACGCTGACTGCCCATAGAAATGCAGAGTCGAAGAGTATGGTAATCCATATCTTTCCTCCGGAGCGGAGCGTAAAGTATGTGGCGTTCTTGAATGCAAAGAGAGGAAGGCATAAAGCATGGGCGCATATCATCTCCATGGCGATAGTCTTTGCTCCCTCTGTCGTATTATATAGGCGAGGGAAAATAGGAGAGAGAAAAGAAAGGAGTATACCTGATGCAATACCGACCATAACAGAGAAGGTAATAAGCTTTCTGTCTGTATCCACTGCCTCTTCTGTCTTTCCTGCCCCCAGTAACTGCCCGATTATTATTCCAATGGCATTACCTACAGCAAGGAAGGCTACATTAAAGAGATTACTGATTGTGGAGAAGATATTGCAGCCTGCAACGGCATTGAGACCGCGGGTAGAGTAGCACTGCATCAAAGCTGTCATTCCAAGAGACCACATTGTTTCGTTCATAATAAGAGGAGCTGCTGCCTTCAAAATCCTTTTCAGCATCTTCTTCTCTATGGAGAGTGTACTCCATAATCCCTTTAGATACTTGTATTTATCTCTCTCTTTAAGAGTTGCTCCCATAACTAGTCCCAGTTCCACATATCTGGAGATTACTGTAGCTATGGCGGCTCCTTGACATCCTAAGCGTGGTGCACCCAGATTGCCGAAGATGAGAATCCAGTTAAGAATAAGGTTTGTAAAGATGGCTGCAATTCCTGCCTTCATAGGTAGTACTGCCTCCCCACCTTCTCTAAGAGTGGAAGAGTATGCTTGGGTCAACATAAAGCCAGGAAGCCCGAGGATCATAATTCTCAGGTACTTCATTGCAAATGATAGGGTCTTATCCAGGTCTCCACCATTACTGTCACCAGTAAGGAAAAGTGAGATGAGTTTTTCACCGAAGAGAAGAAATACTATTGAAGCCACTACAGTTATTACGAAGCCGGCTACGATTTTAAATCTAGTTGTAGTCTTTACTCCTTCATCGTCCTTCTTGCCGAAGAACTGGGCTCCGAAGATTCCTGCTCCGCTGACAGTACCGAAAATACAGAGGTTAAATACGAACACCAGCTGATTGGCGATGCTGACACCGCTCATCTCCTCTGTTCCGATACGCCCCACCATTAAGTTGTCCAGTAAGTTGACGAAGTTTGTTATACCGTTCTGTATGGCTATTGGCAGTGCGATGGAAAGAACCATCAAATAAAAGGCTTTATCTCCAAAAATAGATTTCTTCTTTAACATGGCTTTCACACTCTAACAACATTTCTCTTTTATCAAAAGGGGTGTAAAGATAAAAAAGATAGAGTAATATATTAAGCGGAGGAAATATGGACAGAGTAACTCTAGGTAAAACAGGAATAACAGTATGTCGTAACGGCTTTGGAGCACTGCCTATTCAGCGTATAGGAAAGGAAGATGCCGCCTATCTTGTGAGAAAAGCATATGAAAACGGAGTAAACTTTTTTGATACTGCCCGTGCATACACAGATAGTGAAGAGAAACTGGGATATGCGACATCGTCTTTCAGAGACAAAATTTTTATCGCAACTAAGACTGCTGCAAAGAACGGGGAAGATTTAAAGAAAGATTTGGAGACTTCTCTTTCCCTTTTGAAGACAGATTATATTGATATCTACCAATTCCATAACCCTCCATTCTGCCCGAAACCCGGGGACGGAACTGGATTGTATGAAGCCATGCTGGAGGCAAAGAATGAGGGTAAGATAAGACACATCGGTATTACCAACCACCGCCTTGGTGTGGCAAAAGAAGCCATCGAGTCAGGTCTATATGAAACACTGCAGTTTCCTTTCTCTTATATAAGTGGCGAAAAAGAGATGGAACTATTGGCTATGTGCAGAGAAAAAGAAATGGGCTTTATCGCTATGAAGGGCCTAGCTGGAGGCTTACTTAATAACAGCCGAGTTTGTTATGCATTTATGTCCCAGTTTGACAATGTCCTTCCTATATGGGGTGTGCAGAGAGAAAGAGAGCTGGATGAGTGGCTCAGCTATAACGATAACCCACCAGTTATGGACGAGGAAGTAAAGAGCATTATCGAAAAGGACAGAAAAGAACTCTCAGGAGACTTCTGCCGTGGCTGCGGATACTGTATGCCATGCCCAATGGGGATACAAATCAGCGAGTGCGCAAGAATGATCCAGATGATCAGACGCTCCCCGTCAGAGGGCCAGCTTGGCACAGACGCCCAGGCAATGATGGCTAATATCCATAACTGTGTTAAGTGCGGTAAGTGTATGGATAAGTGCCCGTATTCCCTGCCAATCCCTACGCTTTTGGAGAAAAACTTAGAGGATTATGAAGCTATTATCGAGGGAAGAATTGAAGTCGCTATTACAAAAGACGCCAGAAACTAATGAAAACTATTGCTGTCATCGATGACGACGTTTATATCTCTTCGCTCATATCCACGCTTTTGGAGAAGAATGGATATAGAGTGATCAAAGGATATTCAGGAACTGAGGCCCTTCTTCTATTAGAGAAGGAGAGGCCTGATTTATTGCTGTTGGATTTAATGCTACCTGGGCTCAGTGGGGAAGAAGTTCTATCGAGAACAAAAGATATCCCGGTCATTGTAGTAAGCGCAAAAGACAGCCCGAAAGATAAAGTGGCTTCTCTTATGGGAGGAGCTGTAGACTATGTATCAAAGCCCTTTGATAACGATGAGCTGTTAGCCCGAATTGCTCTGAGATTAAGAGAGAATATAAAGAAAGAGAAAAGGCTGTACTCCAAGGGGTTTGAACTGGACGAAGAGAGTAGGGAGATAAGGTATCACAATGAGCCTTTGCGACTGACAAGGACCGAGTATTCGATTCTAAAACAACTGATGATAATGGATGGCAATACGCTGACTAAGAGTGCTCTTTTGGAACGTATCTCCCACGATACTCCAGATTGCACTGAAAACTCCTTGAAGCAACATGTAAGTAATCTGAGAAAAAAGATAGAAAAGCTTACTGGTTCCGATAGAATAGAGAACATTTGGGGCGTTGGATTCAGGTTGATGTAAATCTTTACTTTTTCTTGACTATTTGTTGACTCCTTTCTTTATCTCTCAGAGAGAGACTCTCTATATAGGAGAATAAAAATGGACTATGTACTTGAAACAAAGAGTCTCTTAAAGAGCTATAGGCATGTAGAAGCCTTAAGCGGCGTTGATATGCATGTGCCGAAAGATTCTATTTATGGACTCGTTGGAAGAAACGGAGCTGGTAAAACTACTTTAATGAGAGTGGTTGCGGGAATGCAGAAAGAGAATGGTGGGACTTACTTACTATTTGGAGTAGACAAAAACAGTAGAGAGATAAAGAAAGAGAGAAAAAGAGTTGGGGCTATGATCGAGTCTCCTGCAATATTCCACGACCTCTCAGCAGAAGATAATTTGAAGATGCAGTATAGGATACTGGGACTTCCTTCCTTTGATACAATCCCAGAAATACTCTCTACAGTAGGATTGGAGAACACAGGGAATAAGAAAGCTGGTTCTTTTTCTTTTGGAATGAAGCAGAGACTTGGAATTGCAATGGCTATTGCAGGAAACCCTGATCTTTTGATTCTGGATGAACCTATAAATGGTTTGGACCCGGAAGCTATTGTTGAAATGCGCGAGTTGATCCTACGCCTCAATAGAGAGATGAATATGACAATAATCGTCTCCAGTCATATATTGGACGAGCTGGCTAAAGTAGCCACTTACTATGGCTTTATTGATTCAGGAAGAATGGTCAAGGAAGTAAGTGCAGTAGATATGGAGAAAGAGTGCAGAAAGGCGCTGCGAATAAAAGTGGAGTCCATAGAGAAGTCTGCCATTGCTCTTACTTCACTTGGAAACGACTACTCCGTAATCGACGATAATACACTGGATATTTTTGGTGACATAGGCATAAAAGAAGTACTAGATGTATTAAGTGGAGCAGGAATAAAGGATATCGAGAAGAGAAACGAGAATCTTGAAGGATATTTTATAAACACAATGGGAGGCTGTGTATGAGACGACTAATCAGAGCAGACTTGCATAATCTTTTTAAGGATAAATCTTTTTTGATTATATCAATATTTTCATTTCTGTTAGGTGTGTTCATGCCCCTCATTGGGTTAAAAAACAAGATAAGGTATGATGAGATAACAGTATTTGAGGATGGTTTCTTTATATTTCTTTCTGTCTTTGCGCTTCTGATCCCAGCTTCTGTTTCGTTTTTTGTTGGAAAAAGCTTTGATTGGGGGACACTGAGAAATAAGATATGCGTGGGGCATAGTAGAATCAGCATATATTTTTCGTTCCTTATAACTTGTCTGATGGGAACAACGATTCTTGTGGCTCTTTACTTCATCCCATATTTAATACTGGGCTCATTTATGTTGGAAGCTATGGATATTCCCCTAAAGGCTTTCGTCCTTTTCTTCTTGTCTTCCATACTGGTACTCTTTTCACTGACAGCACTCTCTGTGGCAATAGTGGAGAATATAGAGTCCAGAGTTGTATCAATGGCTATAACAATCGTTGTCGTCATCGTACTGTTGATGGTAGGATCTATTGCCGTACAGATGCTGATGGAGCCTGAGATGATCACTAACTCTATGACCATGATAGACGGGGAATTTGTATTTGCTGATCCTTATCCAAATCCTCGATATGTGAAAGAGAGCCAGCGCTGGATTTGGGAATTGATGAGAGATTCAATACTTGGAGGTCAGATACACCAGATTACAGCTCTTGAATGTAACTGGGTAAGTGTATCTCTGTACTCCGTAATAAGTGGAATATTGTGTTCCTTTATTGGCTATATCCTATTCAATAGAAAGGATTTAAAATGATAGTTTTATATTCTGTCATTGTTGTATTGTCGATTTTGGTCATCACCCTCGTGTTAAGGGTGGTGACCACAAATATAGAGATAAGAAATATTATAAGAGATCTTGAAGATATTACAGAGAAAGACACGAATATTCTATTAACCACATCCAGTGGAGACAAAAGCATAAAGA
>JALFCJ010000045.1 GCA_022771185.1 Spirochaetales bacterium
GAAGGTCAGAGAGCAAAGTGGACAGTAGGTGTTTGTCAGCTGGTCCAGCATCCTGCACTTGATGCTGCTACACAGGGTTTTAAAGATGCTCTCGTAAAGGGACTTGGTGATGATGTAAAGATCGACGAACAGAATGCCAGCGGTGAGCCTGCAAACTGTTCCACAATCGTAAATGGTTTTGTTGCAAAGAATGTTGATTTGATCCTCGCTAACGCTACAGCTCCTCTTCAGGCTGCTGCAAGTGCTACAAGCACAATTCCAGTACTCGGAACTTCCATTACAGATTATGCTTCTGCTCTTGAAATCTCCGGTTGGACAGGAACTGTAGGAACAAACGTTTCAGGTACATCCGACCTTGCTCCTCTTTCAGAACAGGCTGCCATGATTAAAGAACTCTTCCCGGAAGCCAAGAAGGTCGGTATCCTCTTCTGCTCAAGCGAAGCTAACTCCGTTTATCAGGTTGAAGAAATCGAGAAGTATCTCGCTGCTCTTTCAGTAAGCACAGAGAGATTCTCATTCACAGATACAAACGATGTCGCATCTGTTGCACAGAAGGCTGCTGACAGCTGTGACGTCATCTATATTCCTACAGATAATACAGCTGCTTCCAACACAGAAGCTATTGCTAACGTAGTAATCCCAGCAAAGACTCCGGTTGTTGCAGGTGAAGAAGGTATCTGTGCAGGCTGTGGTGTTGCAACACTCTCAATCAGTTACTATGATATCGGATATGCAACAGGTGAGATGGCAGTAGAAATTCTAAAGAATGGCGCTGACGTTTCCAAGATGCCTGTCCAGTATGCTCCTCAGGTTACCAAGAAGTACAACGCATCTATTTGCGAACAGCTTGGAATCAAGGCTCCAGAAGGATACGTGGCTATCTAAGCAAAGTTTTATAATATCAGGGGAAAGTGATGGGTTCACTTATCAATGCACTTCCGGGTGCTGTTTCGCAAGGTCTAGTTTGGGGCATTATGGCTCTAGGAGTATATGTCACCTACCGCATTCTTGATGTGGCTGACCTTACTGTTGACGGTTCTTTGGCTACAGGCGGAGCTGTATGTGTCATGATGATCCGTGCTGGAGTCAATCCTTGGGTTGCACTTTTTGCAGCCCTTGTCGCCGGAGGAGTAGCAGGGCTTGTTACGGCTCTCCTTCATACTAAATGTGGAATTCCTGCCATCTTGGCGGGAATTCTTACGCAGCTTGCCCTCTATTCTGTCAACCTCAGAATAATGGGTGGCAAGTCAAATCAGCCTGTCAGCGTAGACAAATACAATCTTATTGTAAGCCAGCGTTATGTAAGAGAGTTTTCCCTTTCAAACCCTATGATTCCTATCATTATTGTCATTGCAGCAATTATCGGGATTCTTTATTGGTTCTTCGGAACAGAGAAAGGATGCTCTATCAGAGCTACCGGTGCAAATAAGAATATGGCAAGGGCTCAGGGTATTAACCCAGATAACGATATTATTCTCGGTCTTGTACTGTCAAATGCTCTTGTTGCTCTTTCCGGTGCTCTCATTGCCCAGTATCAGGGTGCAGTGGACGTGAACATGGGAAGAGGTGCAATTGTCATCGGACTTGCCGCCGTAATTATTGGCGAAGTTGTATTTAAGAAGATCAAGCATAACTTTGCAGGTACACTCACTTTCGTTACTCTCGGTGCAGTAGTCTACTATATTGTAATCCAGATTACTCTTCTTTTGGGCTTGAATACAAACGACTTGAAGCTTATTACCGCTGTAATCGTAGGTCTCTTCCTTGCTCTTCCATACTGGAAAGGAAAGGTCAGCGATAGAAGAAGTAGAAAGGGGGCCAAGAATGCTTGAGTTGAAGAATATTTCCAAAACATTCAATAAGGGGACAGTCAACGCAAAGACAGCCTTGGATAATCTTTCCCTCACTCTAAATGATGGTGACTTTGTAACCGTAATAGGTGGCAACGGAGCAGGAAAGTCTACTATGCTCAATGCTATTGCAGGTGTTTTTCGTGTAGACGAAGGTAGTATTATTGCAGATGGCAACGATATTACATATCTTCCTGACTATAAGAGAGCCAGCATTCTCGGAAGAGTTTTTCAGGATCCTATGATGGGAACTAACCCAAATATGATGATTGAGGAAAACATGGCTCTCGCAATGCGTAGAGGTCAGAGAAGAGGTCTGAAATGGGGAATAAGCCAGAAAGAGAGAGAGTTCTATCATGAGCAATTGAAGCTTTTGAAGCTTGGACTGGAAGATAGACTTACAACAAAGGTCGGACTTCTATCAGGCGGCCAGCGACAGGCTCTCACTCTATTAATGGCAACACTGAAAAAGCCTAAAGTTCTTCTTTTAGATGAGCATACTGCAGCTTTGGACCCGAAGACAGCGGAGAAAGTCTTGGATATGTCCGATAGAGTAGTTGAAGAGAACCATCTTACAACTCTTATGGTTACTCACAACATGAAAGATGCCATCGCTCATGGTAACAGACTAATAATGATGGATGCAGGACACATTGTCGTCGATATTTCAGGAGAAGACAAAAAGAAATTGACAGTACCTGATCTTATGGCTCTTTTCTCAAAAGCCAGCGGCAGTACGGAAGCCAATGATAAAATGCTTCTAGGTTGATAGTAATCTATTTTATTCGTAGCCCTCTTTGCTCTAAATAGCGAAGAGGGTTTTTTCTCTCTTTCAATCCAGATGTCTTTATTTGTACTCCCAGTTTACTTTTCCCGTCTTGTATAGCTAAAAAGATACACATAAGGACGCAGAGGACGTATCGAGGGCATTATTCTATTTGTGAATTATCTATGGATGAGGCTGCGGATACAGAAAACTCAAAAGTGGAAAAGAATGACTCAATCATAAAGTTTGTGGGATTTAGGGTTCCTAACATATTCTCTCCTGCTTTCATCCATGATCTTTAAGAAGAAGTAGTCGTTGTCCCTGTATCCGTAGGCTCTCCTTCTTACAGTCTTGATGAGATTGTTTGTCCCTTCTACCTTTCCGGTTGAGATCCTGTATGTTCCGTGGGCTGTTATGCCTTCGAAATGGTTCTCCAGCAGCCTAGCGAACCAATTGAAGTGCTTGTTTTTTGAACCCATGCATATGTCGATTATCTCTGTTATTTCCAAAGCCATGGCGCATTCGTCGGAGAGGGTGTAGGCGTGCGATAGCTTCTCCTTCACGATGTCCGCCAACAGCAGCAGCTTGTTCTCCTTCAGCAACGAGTCATAGAGCTCTTCGTTGCCGCCCTTTGCATCCTTCGGCCTGCCTCCATCGAATATCTTGTCGCCGACAGCGGCCCGCACGTCCCTTTTTGCCTTCTCGTCCCTTGCCTTGAGCGTATTCCTGTTTGCAGTGAGGATGTATTTCGTACCCTTGAGCATCCTGGCCTCATCAGGCTTGCCCTCTGCACAGAGGCGCCTCTGCTCGTCCTTCCTGACCTCCGCGACGACCTTGTCGTTGAAGTTCTTCCTTATGTGGAAGAAGTCGAACACCACCTGTATGTGAGGGCACCTGTCCTCAAAAACATCCTGGTAGTCGCTGTTCATGTCGCACGCCACCGCTTCCACCCCGTCCATCCAATCCTCCCCGACGAAGTCTATGAAGTCGTAGAGCGCCTGTTTCT
>JALFCJ010000074.1 GCA_022771185.1 Spirochaetales bacterium
CCACACTATGGGAAGCAGGGTATTCAAATTTTGTTTTCTTTCTCTCTGATTCCATGCGAACTCTCCTCCTTTTGTTGCTGCAATATGTTTCAAAATACTGATGCTTATTCTTATAATAGGACGTTTCTCAGATTAATCATGTATTCTTATTTCTTTTTAAAAGAAAAGGTCTATATCTCAGAATAAAGTAGGGCTTAGTGGTGGACAATATGTTGTTAAAGTCTTATGTGTCTGTATTTTTTGTTCCTAAATATCCTATGATATATTTATGGCTGAGATTAATTGGAGAACATATTTCGATGAAGACATGTTGGAGGATGGTAAGTCTCTGGAAAGAAGGGGGAAAGTCTCCAACTTTAAATATATAGCTGCAAACGACTGTATTACAGGAATGGTGCTTGATGGAACCAAGTATTATGCAGTATCTATCGCCAAATCCAAGTTTACGGAAGGTCTCTTCTTCAGATGTAGCTGTGCTAGTGGGAGAAGGGGGGATCTCTGTCCCCATGAAGCTGCATTATGTTACGTAGCAGACAGAGATTGCCCTGGCTTTTTCGGTGGAAAGAATGCAACGAGCACTTATAAAAAAGATATCAACCCTTTCTCATACTATGACGATGACGACTATTATTTTCCCATATCCAAGATATTCTCAAACCATTTCATCATAAGCCAGGAATATTGGGATAAGGCAGGAGAGGTTCTCGAAAATGGTGAAGCAAAGTATAAAATAGAGAGTTCTTGGGTCTATTCTCCAAAAGAATTAAGCCTTGGGATTTCATCAAGCTATTATGGAATCAAAACTTCCCTTGCAATCGTTAAGGAAGGTATCATTTCGTTAAAGTGTTATAACGGGGGAAGAGAATGCGGCTCTTCCGATGTATATAACTATTACTCATCTTCCTCAAGTTATGAATCTCCCTTTAGGTACTCAAGAAAGAGACAAACACTTTGTATCCATAAGACCATAGCCATAAGAGCCATGGTAGAGTATATCGCAGCCAACAATCCAGGGGATGATACAAACTTCTTGGCTGAGAATCTGATAGACCAGATTGTAAAAAATAGGAAGTTATTTGTTCCTCAGGCTCCCAAAGAAGAAGTTCCAGTGGTGATCGACACGGAGCCTGTAGATATAGTCCCTATATTTGACTTATACGATGATACTCTCTCTTTCGACATCGGAAGGCAGAAGAAATATAAAATTAAGAGAATAATCACTGTCATCGAAGGATACTTAAAAAAGGAAAGAATTGTTTTCGGCAAAAATCTGACTATTGATTTCGCCACATCGACTTTTACAGATAGATTTATATCCTGTATTAACTTTTTTAACATTGCAAAGAGTAGTTATTACAACAACAATGGAAGAATAAACGTAGAGTATCCTGAAGAAAATATTCTCTTCTTCTATGATCTATGTTCCGAAACGGAAGTTTTGACAAAAGATGGAAGAAAATACAAAGCAGAGTCAGTCATAGCAAGAGTGGATGCAAAATTCTCAGTCGTCAACAGAAAGAATGGGCGAAAAGAGATAAGGGCTTTCATCAAGTATCCTGAAGCCAAGAAATATGGGAATGTTTATTATGCTCTTGAAGATGACGGTATCGTCAAATACGATTTCTCCTCTCTAGGCCCCCTTGAAGAGTTTTATCCCAATAAACATCCTTATGAAGTCGAGTTTATCTTCGGAGAAAAAAACATCCCTATCTTCTATAACACTGTCCTACCTATGCTGCAAAAGGTTGTAGATATAGATACAGATCAATTCCCTAGGTATGAAGAGTGGAAGAGCGAGAAGAAGAATTATCACTTTCTTATGGATTATGAAGGAGGAAGGATCTCCTGTAGAGTCAATGTCCACCAGGGAGAGAGACTTGTAGGTTTCTTGCAGGAAGGGATGCAGACTCTTTCGCACTCTGAAGATGATTGGATAATAAAGCAAGTCAAAGTATTCTTCCCCGAATATGATTTGATTAAAAATGAATGGTATTTCACTGAAAAAGATGAAGATGGATTATATAACCTTATTAACGAAGGTGTTAATGCCTTTTTAGAGCTGGGAGAAGTAAGCGTATCAGACTCGCTGAAGAATATAGGTATAAAGAAACCTTCTCCTATAATCATCAACGCTTCCCTTACTGATAACCTTTTGAATCTTGAGATAGAGTCGAAGGATATCCCTAAGAAAGAACTATTGAAGATCTTGGATTCCTATAGACGAAAGAAAAGATACCATAGACTTAAGGATGGAAACTTCCTCCTTCTTGATAATTCTCTCTCCGAAGTGGAAGAGATTGTAGATGTAATGGACTTCACACAAAAAGATCTTTCTGGGGATCTTATCCAGCTTCCAAAATACAGAGCTTTGTATCTCGATTCCTTGATGGAGAAGAGAGACGGGCTTATGACGCTGGACAGAGACCAAAGCTATAGACGAATGGTGAAAGACTTTAAAGGCTTTGAAGCCTCTGAATCTGAGGTGCCTTCTTCTCTTTCAGATATTATGAGGCCTTATCAGAAGGACGGATTCAGATGGCTCAGCACACTCGCTGAGTATGGCTTTGGTGGAATCCTTGCTGACGAAATGGGACTAGGAAAGACGCTGCAGATCATCTCTCTCATTCTTTCTATGAAAGAAAGAGGAGAAACAGGAACTTGCCTTGTGGTCTCACCTTCTTCCCTCATCTATAACTGGGAGGCGGAACTGAAGAAGTTTGCGCCAGGGCTTAAGAGTGTAGTGTGTGCCGGGTCTCCAAAAGAGAGAAAAATGGTTTTGTGTTCTCTTTCTGGGGTAGACGTCCTTATTACTTCCTATGAGCTACTTAAAAGAGACATCGATACATATAGGATCAGAGACTTCCTATTATTTGTAATTGATGAGGCCCAGTATATTAAGAACAACAATACGGAAGCATCCAAGGCAGTAAAGCTTATACACTCCAAGTATCGTATGGCCCTCACTGGTACTCCTATAGAGAATAGACTATCTGAGCTTTGGTCTATCTTCGATTTCCTTATGCCTGGGTTCTTGTACTCCTATGAG
>JALFCJ010000116.1 GCA_022771185.1 Spirochaetales bacterium
AAGAGCTACATCCGCTGGTCCTTATACTTCCCGCTTTATGACAGAAAGATTGGAAGCGGAAGTAATTAAAGATGGTGTTGAGATCCTTGATGGATACCAGTTGGTGAGAATACTAACTCTTGGTGGCGAAGTAAGAGGGGCTGTCTTTATTGAAAGAAAAAACGGCAAACCTATAGTAATACTCTGCAGAAATCTAATTCTTGCTACAGGAGGACCAGCAGGAATCTACTCCCTTTCTGTATATCCTCTTTCACAGTATGGAGCTACAGGTGTAGCTCTTGAGTGTGGTGCCATGGGAAAGAATCTGACGGAGTGGCAATATGGCCTGGCTTCCTTAAAGCCTAGATGGAATGTTTCCGGCTCTTATATGCAGGTTCTTCCTAGGTTCGTTTCAATAGATGAAGATGGCAATGAATGTGATTTCCTTTCCGAATATGTCTACACACGGCCAGAAATGCTTTCAAGAGTATTTCTTAAGGGGTATCAGTGGCCTTTTGATGTAAGAAAACTTGAGAACGGGTCTTCGATTGTGGATATCCTTTGTCTCTTGGAATCAGAAAAAGGGAGAAAAGTCTATTTGGATTTTATGCATAATCCAGATTTTGCTCCTATCCCTTGGAGTGAGCTATCTGATGATGCAAGAAGTTATCTGGAGGCATCCGGTGCCACTTCTGATACTCCAATCGAGAGATTAAAAAAGCTTAACCATCCTGCTTACGACTTTTATCTCGATAAAGGCGTAGACCTGGAAAAAGAGTATCTGGAAATAGGACTATGTGCCCAGCATAATAATGGAGGATTATCTATCAATACATGGTGGGAATCTAACATAAAAGGACTCTTTCCTGTAGGAGAGTGTGCTGCATCTCATGGTGTCTATAGACCAGGTGGATCTGCATTAAATGCCGGGCAGTGTGGTTCGAAACGTGCTGTTACGTGGATTCTTGAAAAAGCGACAGGAAATTGGTCTCCTCTTGAAGTTGGAGAAGAAGACGTAAAAGAAATCGAGGAGATGGTCTCTTCTTCTCTTTCTGGAGAGTTGGATGCAGATAGTGTTTATGATGAAGTAAGAAGAGTAATGAGTATCTCTGGCTCTGCCTTGAGAAACTATGAAGATATGAAAAAAGCATTGGCGATAATAGACTCTTATCTATCATCTTTCTCGAAAATCAAGGCGAAATCGGAAGGGAGAATATGGAATCTTTTCCAGCTCAGAAATGCTCTCATTACAGAGAAAGTGTACCTGTCATCTATGATAGAAACTGCAGAAAATAGAATAGGAAGTAGAGGTTCTGCTATATATACAGATGACAAAGGAAACATACATCCAAAGAACCTAGATGATCGTTTTACATACACTCTTGAGGAAGAAAGAGAGAGGCTAATTCAGGAAGTTATATATAAGAATGGAGAAGTAGAATTCAGTTATAGAAAACCTCGTCCAATTCCTCTGGATGATGACTTTTTTGAGAACGTCTGGCGGGAGTATCGCAAGAATAGAAATATCTTTTAATTTAGTATTGAATACTAACAAACTCTTTTACCTCTTTCGCTTGATGAGAGGGGTATTTTTTTAAGTCTTTATAGTGTAAATAAAAATATAATAGTATGTATCTCTTACTAAGTCTTTTTCTTCTCTTTATTGCTTTCTTGGGCTAATATAATGGTATGGAAGATAAGTGCTACATCTGTATAGACCTCAAAAGTTTTTATGCCTCTGTCGAATGTGTAGAGAGAGGCTTGGATCCTATGACAGCGAACCTCGTTGTCGCAGATCCAGATAGAGGTGATAAAACTATATGTCTTGCCGTCTCTCCTGCTTTAAAGAAAAAGGGTATCAAGAACAGATGTAGAGTCTTCGAAATACCGCCAAGCATCAAGTATATAACAGCCACTCCAAGAATGCAGAAGTATATAGATTATGCTGCAGAGATTTATGGAATATATCTAAGGTATTTTTCTCCTGATGATATCTACGTCTACTCCATAGACGAATCTTTTATGGATGTTACAGGATACCTCTCAAGATATAAAAAGACGCCAAAAGAGATGGCTGTATTTCTTATGGATAGAATTACTGAAGAAGTGGGCGTAAGAGCTACTGCCGGCATAGGAACTAATCTCTATCTATGTAAAATCGCCCTTGATATTACAGCTAAGCATGCTCCTGATTTCATCGGAATACTAGATGAGAAGAGTTATATAGAGAAGCTTTGGGACCATAGGCCTCTCTCTGATTTCTGGAGAATAGGAAGAGGAACAGAAGCCCGACTTGCAAGATTTGGAATATTTACAATGAGGCAGATTGCCCACGCTCCGGAGGAACTGTTATATAAAGAGTTCGGTATAGATGCAGAGCTCTTGATAGACCACTCATGGGGAAGGGAAAGCGTTACTATGGAAGATCTCCAGGCATATAAGCCGAAGAACAACTCCATTTGTTCTGGACAAGTTCTTTTCAAAGACTACCCATATGACGAAGCATTGGTTGTAGTAAAAGAAATGGGTGACGATATAGCGCTACAGTTATCAAGAAAGAAAAAGAAAGCCACAGGTATGGTATTGGGAGTTGGAATGGCAGGAAGAAGTGGAGGTGGTGGACGCCACATGAGTATCTCTTTTTCTACTCCCACACAGAATGATTTGGAATTCAGGAATGCAGCCGCAACTCTCTTTAGGTATATGGTTGGAAAAGAAGAATACGTAAGACGTTTTATGATCTCCCTCTCTGGCATCGTTGACGACGAAGTTCCTCGACAATTGGATCTTTTCCAAGATAACGAAGAGGCTCAGAAGAGGGAAAGCATCCAGAAAGCGATTCTTTCCATAAAAGATACATATGGAAAGAATGCCATACTGAAAGGTATGGATTACGAAGAAGGTGCCACACAGAAAGACAGGAACGTGCAGATCGGAGGACATAAAAGTGGGGTATGAGAAGAGGGTGAAGATGAGCCGAGAGGAGAGGGCGAAGCAGTTTCTTCCATTCTCTGCTGTAAGGGGATTGGAGGAGGCTCTGGAAAGAAAGAGACAGGAGCTGTTTGTTGAAGTACCACATGTTTTGTGTAGCGATGCAGAGGAAGAAATAAACGATACTTTAAACACTATTACAAAGGGCGATAAAGTTGAAATTGAGTTCTACGATGGAGTGAAGAATACAATGATCACTGGTAGTGTAGAGAGTGTAAGAAATAAGACTCGAGATATTGTAATAGATGGAAAAGTAATTCGCTTTGAAGTAATTGGAAAACTAAAATTAATTGAAAAGAAGAATTAACATAATATGTTTAATTCTTTTATATATAAATAATAATACAGGATAGTGCAATAAAAAAATCGGGATGGGCGGACTCGAACCGCCGGCCCCCAGTCCCCCAGACTGATACGCTAACCACTGCGCTACATCCCGAAACAACTTATTTTTGCTTCTTTGCTTATTTCTGTCAACAGTATTTATATATTGTACGAGCTATTGAACAGTATATAGAAGAGCCCGGTTTCCCAGGCTCTTGAGGTTAGAAGTTAAGTTTTTTTACTTCCTCTACGCTGTTTTCAATTGCATCCGGCATCTTTACTCTACCATCAAATGCCTTCATATCTTTAAATCCTGATCCAGTAAGGAGGACTACAGCAACTGCATCCTTTCCAAGCTGTGATACAAAGTGATCTTTGTCTTTCTTGAAAGCGGCCCAAGCGCAAGCTGCTGCTGGCTCAGAGAGTACTCCAGCCTTTGAAGTAAGGTCAATCTGGCTATCAAGTATTTCTTCGTCACTTACTCTGACTGTCCATCCCTTGGATTCTTTTACATATCGCGCAGCCATTCTACCATTTGCCGGGAGACCGACAGAGATGCTGTCAGCTCTTGTCGTTGCATCGAACTCGCTGTAGTCGTCGTTGTCTACTGCATTAGATATTGCAGCACTCTTTGTTGACTGGCAGCAGATCATTCTTGGCATCTTGTCGATTAATCCTGCTTCCAACAGATCAGAAAATCCCTTTGCAACTCCTGCAATGATACAGCCGTCTCCCACAGGAACATATACAGCATCTGGCGCTTTTCTTCCCATCTGCTCAAAGAGCTCGATGGAGATACTCTTCTTACCCTCTATTGTCATTGGGTTATAAGCAGTATTGCGGTTAATTCCACCATGAAGACGTGTATACTCAATTGAGAGCTTAAATGCATCATCATATGTTCCTTTTACAGGAATTACTTTTGCCCCATACAAAACAGACTGCATAAGCTTATTGATAGGAGCGGATGCAGGGACAAAAAGAATAATATCCAAACCCATTGCGGCACCCACAGCACTCATGGCAGCCCCGGCATTTCCTGTGCTTGCAAGTGCAATCTTCTTTTCTCCTACAGCTTTTGCCTGAAGAGCAACTTCATAAGATGCCCTGTCCTTGAATGACCCTGATATAAGCTGGGAGTCCAGCTTGAAGTATAGATTCTTTACACCTGTCTCTTCCTGAAGTCTTCTTGGTGCCATTAATGGTGTGACGCCAATAGGGTAGGCTTCTTCGTCCTCTGATGGATATGGGTAGAAATCATTAGGAGTTACATGGTCTTTTTCTTTTGCTTTCTTAAGGACTTCTTTATCAAGTTTGACGATAAGATTCCCTTTTGGGAATGATGTTCCGTCATTTAGTTTGCTACATTCTGGACACTGATACATTATTTCATCAGTAATGTATTCTCTTCCACAGTCGCTACATACATACTTAAAGCGCATTCAATCCTCCAAAATAAAACCGGGGATTCCTCCCCGGCCAGTCCGGCGTTTCTCAGCCTTTTATCATTTCGTTGAACTCGGTGATCATCTTGTCGATTGTTTCTGTCATCTTAGGGATGTCTTTCCAGTAGTTTCTGTCATACCACTGTCTGTTGAGTTCTTCATATGTCTTACCCTGCTGCTCAACCCATGTATAATACTTGAGGTTGTGTACTCTGAGTCTTTCATAATATGTAAGCTCAAGAGCATTCTCCATTGTCTGATGCATGAGGGATGCAGCATGTACTCTGGCAGCTTCCATGAGAGAGAACTTGCCCTGTTGCTCCTCGAGTTCCTTCAAGCGGGATGTATACATTACGCTGGAGTCTGTAAGGATTGTGAATACACAATCATCTTCATCCATTTCATAATACTTAGCCATCTTGATGGCAGAGAGCATGTTGCCGATACCGCTGATTCCGAAGAGAGCGAGATTCTCGATATCCTTATCTTCTACTCCGATGGACTTGAGGTATTCTTTTCCTTCTGGTTCGTTGAAGAGTCTGTAGATATCCATACAATCCTGGTCGTCGATTGCACAGATCATGTCAGTATTCTTTACGTTGTGGATCCATGGAACATGCTTATCTCCGATACCTTCGATTCTGTGGGCACCAAATCCGTTTCTAAGGAGAGTCGGGCACTGGAGAGCTTCACCTGCAGCGATCTTGATGTTTGGATATACATCCTTCAAGTGGTCGCCTGCAGCAAGTGTTCCGCCACTACCTGTGCTGGATGCGTAACCGCGTACATTTTCTGCCTTGATGCCAAGCTTGTTAATGACTTCAAGGATTGCAGACCCAGTTACCTCATAGTGCCAGAGATAGTTTTCGAACTGTTCGAACTGGTTGAAGATGACAATGTGCTTACCGCGTTCTGCATCAAGTTCATGGCACTTGTCGAAGATTTCTTTTACGTTGGATTCACAACCAGGGGTAGCGATGATTTCGCCTGCAACTGTCTTAAGCCAGTTAAATCTTTCCTGAGACATGTCTTCTGGAAGAATTGCGATGGACTTACAGCCAAGAAGAGCTGAGTTATAAGCACCGCCACGGCAATAGTTACCTGTGCTTGGCCATACTGCCTGTTGCTCTACTGCATCGAAGTTACCTGATACGAGAGCTGGTGCAAGACAAGCATATGTTGCTCCTACCTTATGGACGCCACATGGGAAGAACTTACCGGCAAGAGCATAGATGTGAGCCTTTGTTCCAGTAATCTTTCTTGGAATCTCGATAAAGTTGACGCCACCAAATTGGCCTCCCTTTTCAACAGGTTCGTTGTGCCAGTTGATTCTATAGAGGTTAAGAGGATTGACGTCCCAAAGTCCTACATCCTTAAGTTTATCTTTTATTTCTTGAGGAATAAGATCAGGATTCTTCATCTGGGCAAATGTAGGGAGAGTGATACCCTTTTCTCTACATCTAGCAACGTTCTTTGCAATTATTTCAGGTTTCTTTTCAAGGTTAATGAGCATAATTTATCTCCTGTTTAGTTTAGTATAGAGGGAAAACTAGATTTGTAAAGAAAAAAATGATGGAAAAATGGAAGATTAACTATTAAATTGCGGTATAGTTAAAAATTCTCTACTTTTGACCATAACTTCTCCACAATTTCGGATAACATTTTTTCGTTTTCTGAAAGGGAATGTAGTTGCAAAATGTTGCATTTATCCTTTTCTGAGGGGAAAAATAGGCTTAAATACCCATTTTTCGAATACTTTTCTGCCATATGAGAAAAAACATGAGCCTTAATTTGTGCCAAATTCTCAGCTCCGTGGGACATAGAGTATTGGATTGTACGCATTACGACGGTCTCTGTCTCCAGCTGTCTGTCGCTGTCAGCCACTATGGCTCCAAAAATAGAGCGGGGGACAGATGAGGATGAAGCTCTATGGTCTTCTGCAGCTTTAGCGAGAAGTGAGACGATATCTGGGGGGAAAGTTGAAGTAAGAAACTCATCTTTTCTCATCATTTCACCTGAAACGAGATGATGTGTCTTTCTATCCACAGTAAGTCCTATATCATGATAAGCGGCAGCTATCAAAGAGAGAGTCATAGAAGCTCCAAGTTCCTTTGCTTCTTCAATGCTGTCATGCATTACTGCTTTCACGTGGTCTATTTGATGTGCGCTGTCAAAAGAAGAATAGAGAGGAATGATTTTCTCTTTGACATATGAGAAGTCTATGTTCTCGTAGTCCCACTTCTTATATTCTGGCTTAAGACCCGAAAGAAGGAGTGATAGAAGTTCAGGAGACAGAGAAGACTCTATCTTATATTCCCCTCTGACTCTTATATCTCCAACCATCAGCGATACAGGCCCCTTGGCATCAGGGTCGTAAATGATAGAAGTGTCAGCTCTTTCTATGTATAGAGTCATTTGAGTATTCTACCGTTTCCGCTTCTTTTGATTCTATTGTCTTGGAGCGCTGCAGAAAAAAGCTTCTCGATTGCATTCCCGCTTTTCTCCCACCCCATTTCACAGATGAATTCTCTATATAGCTGGGATTTTGTTAAACTTTGTTTCTCTGCATTCTCCATGATATAAAGAAGGCAAGACGCAGCTTCAGAAGACGGAATCTGATAAGAGTATCTGTCTTCTGAGTCGGGGGATGGACGGAAGGAGTCTTCGTTTTCCTTGCCGTGAAATACAGTCTCACCGTCGTAGTCTTCGCTTATAGTATTTGAAAGCTCAGAAGAAATAGAATCGAAGAGAGATAGAAGTCTGGAACCTACTTTTAAGAGTCCAAAGGAGTTGATCACTCTCTTGTAAAGAAGAGTGCGTCTGATAGGAGCTTCCACTTCTATTGTCTTCTCCATTCTCTCCTTTATTTCTTCATTGAAAGAAAGGGAAAGAAGGTCGCTACTCTCTTTTGGTGTAAGGGGAAGATTAACTCTGACATAAGGTTTTTTCTCAATCATACTGGTATTGTAATCATAGTCGATTAAAAAAGGGAGAAAAATATAGAAGGTTTAGTGCCATTTGTTGATACTATTGCTTTGGAATAGTTATAATTGTTCTGTAAATAAATTTTATATGAGGAAGAAGATGGATATTACAAAAGACATTAAATATCTTGGTGTAAACGATCATGAGGTTGACCTCTTTGAATCACAATATAAGGTTCCAAACGGAATGAGCTATAACTCTTATCTAATCGACGGTGGAGATAAGACACTTGTAATGGATGCAGTCGACAGTCATTTTATTTCAGAGTGGCTCGATAACGTTGCTTCCGAACTCAATGGAAGAACACCTGATTATCTTATGGTTCAGCATATGGAGCCTGACCACTCTGCTGGTATCTTCGCTTTTATGGAGAAGTATCCTGAGGCAGTCGTAGTATCAAGTGCAAAGGCTTTTCAGATGATGAAGAACTACTTCGGCACAGATTGGAGTGAGAGAAGAGTTGTCGTAAAGGAAGGCGATACACTACAAGTAGGAACACATACTCTTACTTTCGTGGCTGCTCCAATGGTCCACTGGCCGGAAGTAATGGTTACTTATGATATTAACGAGAAGATTCTTTTCTCTGCAGACGGCTTTGGTAAGTTCGGAGCCTTGGATAGGGAAGATGCTTGGGACGATGAAGCAAGAAGATACTATATCGGCATAGTCGGAAAGTATGGACAGATGGTTCAGTGCTTGTTAAAGAAGGCATCTAAACTTGAGATTTCTAAGATTCTTCCTCTCCATGGCCCTGTTCTTTCAGAGGATCTCGGACACTACATTTCTCTATATGACAAGTGGTCTTCTTATACACCTGAAGAGGATAGCGTCACTATCGCATATACTTCAGTCTATGGCCATACAAGGGAAGCTGTAAAGCTATTGGAGAAGAAGCTAAGCGAGAAGGGAGTGAGATTTACTACTTTTGATCTTGCCAGAAGCGATATGTCCGAAGCTGTTTCATCAGCATTCAAGACAAGTAAGCTTGTTCTTGCAACAACTACATACAATGGAGATATCTTCCCATTTATGAGAGAGTTCGTGGAACATCTGACTGAGAGAAACTTCCAGAAGAGAAAGGTCGCCATCATTGAGAACGGCTCCTGGGGACCAATGGCGGCAAAGGTAATCACAGGACTGATGGAGAAGAGCAAAGATATCGAGTGGTTGGGAACTGCAACACTCATGAGTGCTCTTAACAGTGCATCTGAAACTCAGGTAGAGAATATTGCAGAAGCTCTCTCCAAGTAAAAATAAAGAGAAAAAAAGAGCCGTCGCGGATATGTGACGGCTCCTTCTTTTTAGCCTTCCAGCTTTTCTTTGATCATCTCAAAGACAGTTTTCCATGAGCAAAGCTCGTCTTCATTAAAGTAGATTGCGATCTCTCTTTCAGCAGAAGCTGGGCTATCGGAACCATGGATGACGTTATAGCTCATCTGAGGAGTAAAATCTCCACGGATTGTACCGACTTCAGCCTGGGATGGATTTGTCTTTCCCATAAGCTGTCTCATACCGCTGATGCAGTCTTCACCTTCCACTACCATTGCTACAATGGGACCGCTTGTAATGAATTTTACAAGTCCTGGGTAGAATGGCTTACCCTCATGCTCGGCATAGTGTGCTGCAGCCTGCTCAGGAGTTACTGAAAGCATCTTAAGTCCTACGATCTTGTAACCCTTGTCTTCTATTCTGCTTATGACTCTACCGATAAGTCCTCTCTGGACTCCATCTGGTTTGATGGCAATAAAAGTTCTTTCTTTCATTTTTTATCTCCGATTTGATGGTATCACATTTGTCTAGCGATAGAAAGACTGAATGATAAATGCCAAATCTGTTGCAAATTGTTGCATCTTTTTGTTTGACATCACACTTTTTGCTGATATCCTATAAGTGACGATATTCCGTCGTAAGGAGAAAAGTACATGGCAGATTTGATGAGACCAATCCCTTTTAGCGAACTTCTCGCCCGCATCAGCGGAGAGTTTCGAAATCACGATTCAATCTTTTCTATACATAAAGACCAGTTTTATAAAGATGATGGAAAGCATAAGGTCAAAGTATTCAATGAGAATGCAACAACCCCGATGGGACCTGCAGCCGGCCCTCATACTCAGCTTAGCCAGAATATAGTAGCTTCATATCTCGTGGGAGCCAGGTTCATTGAACTTAAGACTGTCCAGATTATGGATCACTTGGAGATAGCTAAGCCTTGTATCGATGCCAGAGATGAAGGATACAACGTAGAGTGGTCAACTGAGTATACTCTTGAGAAGGCATATGATGAGTATCTGAAGGCTTGGATTGTCCTTCATGTGATTGAAAGCGCAATTGAAAACAAGGTCATCGAGAAACCTTCCTTCATATTCAACATGTCCTGTGGATATAACCTTGAAGGTATCAAACAGGAAAAGATGCAGACATTTATCGACAGCATGATCGATAGTGGAAAGAAGCCTCTCTTTGATGAATATATCAACGAAGCGAAGGCTATGGTTTCAGACGGCATTTTCGATGGCTCAGACTGGGAAGGAAGAGAAGAAAAAGTACTGAAGACTTTGGATAACATCTCAAAGAATATCTGCCACTCGGTAACTGTATCTACAATGCACGGTTGTCCTCCTAAGGAAATCGAGGCCATTTGTTCATATCTTTTGACAGAGAAGAAACTTGATACCTTCGTAAAACTTAATCCTACACTCCTTGGTTACGATACAGTAAGAAAGGTGTTGGATGACCTCGGATATGGATATGTAGTACTTAAGAGAGAGTCTTTCGAACATGACTTGCAGCTGGTGGACGCAAAGGCAATGCTCCATCGCTTGGTCGACTTGGCAAAGAAAGAGGGAAGAAAGTTTGGTGTAAAGCTTACTAATACTCTTGGTAACGTGAACCCTCAGGATGTCCTGCCAGGGGATGAAAGATATGGATCTGGTAGAATCCTACTTCCTCTCTCATCACGTGTCGCTTTGATTCTCTCCGAAGAGTTTAACGGAACACTTCCTATTTCTTACTCAGGCGGAGTCAGCGCTCTCAGTGTAAAGGATCTTTTTGAAACAGGAATTCATCCTATTACTCTTGCTACCGATATGCTCCATCCAGGTGGATACACAAAGATGAAACAACTTTGTGAAATCTGTAAGGAGTCTCCTTCTGCTTGGGAAAAAGAGAATATCGACATATCAAAGCTTAGAAAGTTTGTAGAGAAGGTCTCTGATCCAAAGGGAATCGCAGGAAAGGAGTTTAGAGGCACAAAGAGTGCAAAAGTCGGAACACCTCTTTCTCTCTTCGACTGCTATGTAGCTCCATGTGTAGAAGCTTGTCCTATTCACCAGCCTATTCCTGAGTATGTAGCTCTTGCAGGAGAGGGCAGAATGGCTGAAGCATTGAGCCTTATTTATACAACAAACGCTCTTCCAAATATCACAGGTTGGATCTGTGACCATCAGTGCCAGAACCACTGCACAAGAATGGATTACGAAGGACCTGTACAGATAAGAGAAGTCAAGAGAGTCTGTGCAGAGAAGGGCTTTGCTGAGTATAAGGATGTAATGTGGGAAAAACCAGATGAACCAGCTGATGTGAAGGCTGCCGTCATCGGAGCAGGACCTGCCGGCCTTGCTGCTGCATATTTCCTCGCTCAATCTGGTTTTGATACAAGCGTATTTGAAAAAGAAGAGAGAGCCGGTGGTGTTGTTGCAAATATCATCCCTGAATTCAGAATTCCAATGGAAGCTGTTGAGAGAGATGTCCAGTTTATCAGGGACAATGGCGTCAAATTCCATTTCAAAGAAGAGAAGACTATTCAGGAACTGAGAAATGAAGGCTTTGAGTATATCTTTGTTTCTGTAGGTGCTACTGCATCCAACGATCCACATGTCAGTGGAAACGGAGAAAGAGAGAGTGCAATCTCATTCCTTTTGAGAAGTAAGAAGGGCGAAGAGATTGATCTTGGTAGACACGTTGTAGTCATCGGAGGCGGAAATACAGCAATGGATGCTGCAAGAATGGCTATAAGAACCAAGGGAGTGGAGGACGTAACAGTAGTCTACAGAAGAAGCGAAGAAGAGATGCCTGCAGATAGAGAAGAGTATGAACTTGCTCTTGCCGACGGCGTGAAGTTTATCTTCCTTGCGTCCCCATCCAGCGTGGTTGACGGCTTAATGACAGTAAAGAAGATGGTTCTTGGTGAAAAGGATGCTTCTGGAAGAAGAAAGCCTGTGGACAGCGGTGAAACTTTTACTCTTGATTGCTCTTACATGATCAGTGCCATCGGTGAAAAGGCTGATGAGAATGTTCTTGCTGCCCTTGGGCTCTCTGAAGACGATAAAGTTTATGTCATCGGAGATACAAAGACAGGTCCAAGCACAGTCGTCAGATGTATTGCATCTGCTCAGAGTGCGGTAGACGATGCCATTGACAAAGTATATGAAGATATTCTTGCTTCCGATGATGAAGAAAAGGAGTGTAACTGCGAAGGTGAGTGCACTTGTGGAGAGAGCGCAGAAGAAGTAGACGAAGCAGAAGAAGAGGAAGAAGACATCGACGAAATAAGGGAAGAGGAAGATGATTTCTTCGCTTCAATTCGTGAGAAGAAGGCAAGAGTCACCCTCTCTGAACCAAAGGGTGACAGAAAGTTCCTTGAAAAGGAAGCCAAGAGATGTCTTGAGTGTTCATATTTCTGTAATAAGTGTACTGAAGTATGTCCAAATAGAGCCAATGTAATGATTGACTTGAGAGACACCGGACTCTTTGAGGATCCTTTCCAGATTCTCCATATCGACGCTTACTGTAATGAGTGTGGAAACTGTGCTTCATTCTGTCCTCATGATGGTGGACCATACTTGAAGAAATTCACACTCTTCTCTCGCCCTGATGACTTCGAGAACAGCACTAACAGCGGCTTCTATGCTGAAAACGATCAAATCACTATTCGCTTGGATGGTAAGGTGATTAAGGGTGAGCTGGACAGAGACGGCAGACTTGATGCTGATGTTCCTGAAGAAGTTAAGGCAATGATTGAGACGATTTTCATCTCTTATTCATATCTTTTGGGACCTGTGGAGGAATAATACATGGTTGATCTATTAATTAAAAATGTCCGCATTATGCAGACCCAGCCTCCTTTCACTGTTGAAGAAGGAATGGATGTTGCCATTGATGGTACATTGATAACAAAAGTAGGAAAGAATCTTGCTTTAGAAGCAAAAGAGACCATCGATGGAATCGGTAAGACTTTGATTCCTGGTAATGTCTGT
>JALFCJ010000217.1 GCA_022771185.1 Spirochaetales bacterium
GGTTCGAACCCTCGACAACCAGATCCACAATCTGGCGCTCTACCACTGAACTACTTCCACCATGTTTGGTAGCAATGCGTTCGTCATTGCAATTTCAACAGTGAAACTATACGGAAAGATTACTTTAGTGTCAACTACACACAAGAGTTTTTTTCTCCACTAGTTTCATTTTCTTCAATTAATTCCCTTTTACTTTCCCGTGAATCTCTTTTAGTTCATTACCACTTCTTCGTTTTTCACCTTTAAAAGTAATAAGAGCTATAGTGTTTTTCCACTCTAAGACGCCTGGCTGAAGTGAGGAGAAGAACTCATTCCTCTCTACTCCATACTTTGAGTACGAGTTGATAAACCAAGACTCGAGAGCTTCTTTAGTTACACTCCTTTCTTCTTTTTCATCAACATACTCTATCTCAGCTTCTTTATATTCACTCTTAACTGTTTCTTCCAATTCTTCTCTTCCCCAGGATGTAAGAGGATTAGAGAGAGAATATATTTCTTTTTCTGCGTCTTTCATCTTTTCTTTCACACTAGGTGACGAGACGAAATCGCTGAGACGAGATGAAAGTGATGGAATAGACTCCATCAGTGCAATAGAGCCATTTTCATCAAGAAAAGAAGAGATAAGAGGAAGAATGGTTTTATCTTCAGAGAGACGGGAGAGAATATTGCGGCCACTTATTACCGAGAACTTTATTCCATCCTCCAACAAAGAAAAAACATCTCTTGGAGTAGACACATAGACTTGTGGCCTTAATATCTCTTCCAAATCCAAAGCAAAATGATCTATTACATCTTTTTGGTCTTTAGTCTTTACTTGGGCTATTGAGGAACCTTCAGGATTCTTCTTCATCAATGGATACAACATAAGGCCATGAGACGCATTGAGCACCAATACATTACCATGACGAGGGATATCGATATTCAAGTAAAGCTTCTTTGTTAGCGCTAGAAGTATATTGGCCCTATCTCCTAGAGCTCTTTCAATCCACTTGTCACGTTTTCTATCTTTAGGGGTGAAAGTCAGATTCTCAATAAACAGATCATCCCCCACTGCTTCAAGCTGTGCTTCCCTTTTTTCTAATACTTCTTCTCTTATTCTTCCTTCGTATCCCATATTTGAAGGTTTATAGTAGACTTTACCTTGTAAAGCAGTAGGAAGATACTGCTGGGCGACCCAGTGGTCTTTATATGCGTGAGGGTACATATACCCTTCTCCATGTCCAAATCCTTCGCTGTCACGGGAAGCATCCTTTAGGTGGTTTGGAACCTCGTTGTCCTTCTCTTTTTCCACATCAGAGAGAGCATCAAAGAAAGCAAGAGTGCTGTTGCTCTTAGGGCATGTTGCTAGATAAAGAGCGGCATGTGCCAGGTGAAATCTGCCCTCTGGGAGTCCGATTCTATCGAAGGCCGCAGCATCTGCTTCAACCACGACTATTGCGTTTGGATCAGCCAACCCTATATCTTCACAGGCAGAAATAAGCATTCTCCTAAAAATAAATCTAGGATCCTCTCCGGCTGCTACCATTCTTGAAAGCCAATACAGTGCAGCATCAGGGTCTGAGCCCCGAAGAGATTTGATGAATGCAGATATTACATCGAAGTGATAGTCACCCTCTTTGTCATACAATACAGCCTTTTGCTGTATAGATTCTTCTGCAGTCTCTTTTGTTATGTATATCTTGCTACCTATCTCAGGAGGGTAGTGTTCAGGAGTTGTCTCAACTGCAAGCTCCAACGCATTAAGAAGGCTTCTTGCATCGCCACCGGAAACATTAACCAAGTGCTCCAAGGCTCCTTCCTCGAACTCAACATCAAATTTTCCATATCCTCGTTCTTTGTCGTTTATAGCCTGTAGCGCTATATCTCTCAAATTCTCATCTGTGAGTTTTTTTAATTGAAAGACTCTGCTTCTTGAAACAAGGGCCTTGTTGACTTCAAAAAACGGGTTCTCCGTAGTAGCGCCTATTAGGATAATCGTGCCATTCTCAACCCAGGGCAAAAGAGCATCCTGCTGGCTTTTATTCCATCTATGGACTTCGTCGATAAAGAGAATAGTCCTCATTCCCCAATGGTCCCTTCTCTCTTTTGCTTCCGCTATCTCTTCTCTTAGCTCTTTTACACCTGAAAGAACTGCATTAAGAGAAGAGAAATGACTCTTTGTAGTATTTGCTATGACTCTTGCAAGTGTTGTCTTCCCTGTTCCTGGAGGGCCATAGAATATGATAGACGACAGTTGGTCCATCTGTATGGCACGTCTTAGGAGCCTTCCCTTTCCAAGAATATGATCTTGGCCTATATACTCCTCAAGGGTTCTGGGGCGCATTCTTGCAGCCAAAGGCTCATTTGTAACAGGAGCCGAAGAAAAAAGATTATCACTGTCCATAATTATTACTCCCAGAAGACTGAATAAGGAGAATCGGAAGAAACAGGAGTATTCTTTAGTATTTTCTCTTCTCTTCCTAGTTGATTAAAAAACTCATCGCTGACGATTATTGATACACTATTGAAAAGAATACTATCCGCTTCCGGTAAATACTCGCCTTTTCCAACGCTTTCAAGGGAAGCATATCCTTTTCTTATTTCTCCGAATATCTTTGATACCCCCAAAAAGCTTTCTTCTAAATCAGAGCTCTTATCTTGAAGAGTACTGTAGATTACAGACGAGAGTTCTTCTCCGACTTTAGATCTCAAAGCATTTGAAAAAGTCGTATCCCCTTCAATATAATCCAATGGGTCCTTTGCCAACTCCAAAGCGCTTTCTTTGATGACTGGCATATAATTCTTTACAGCTTCAACAGCAACATCAGCTACATCGGTCAGGTACTTATTCTCCAAGTCATCAAAGGAAGGTAAATATTCTTCATAAAGCAAAAAAGATGAAGGAAGAGCCTCCTCTAGTATTTCGGAGTCAATCGAAAAAGAAGAGAGAGAAGAAAACAAATCCAAAGATAAAAGCTCCATGGCAGCCCTCTCTCTTTCAACAGATACAATCTCTTTTTCTTCTCCACTACCACCTGTGACGCAGGAGGATAGAGTCAAAAGAGAAACAGCAATAATAAGAGCCAGAAATCTCCACATGACTCTAGAATACTTTCTTCTTTATTTATGGTCTACAATCCTTTTACCCTGCAAGGAGGTAAGAACGAAGTTTTCTGATGCCATCCCTCTTTCTCTTCGACACTGTACCGACGCTTACTCCCAGTTCTGCTGCAACAGCCTTTATGTTCTTCTTTGGTTGATCCATTACGCCGAAGGATGTAGCCACTGCATACATTTCATCACGACTTAAGGAACTGAAGGCTCTCTCCAGAACAATCTGGGATTCAAGTTTCTCATATTCTTCTTCCACCGTAGTATTGGAAGGGATAGTCTCTGATAGTGTCCTTCCTTCCTCTTTGTTTGTATATGACACATCAAGAGAAAGGCACTCTTCCCTTTTTATGGCATCCTTTATCTTTTTTTCTTTCTCTGAAGTAAGATAAATATCGTCTCCATTCCTATATTTTCTTATGGACTCGATCATATGCTTGGGAATACGGATTGTTCTGAGACTATCGTTAAGGAAAGATCTGACTTCAGTATTCATGGCTCTTTCCATGTATGCATCAAAGCCAGAGTAAGAGAAGTCGAATCTCATCAATGCACTGTGGATTCCTAATCTTGCGGCATTCTCGATATCATCTCTGTACTCCGATGCACCTTTGACAGAGTTGATATACTTGCTGGCAACCTTTTTTACTTTCGGCTCCATCATCACGATAAACGCATTTTCCTTTCTTCTGTCGCAGCTTGCTTCTTTTGCCATTTCATAGACTGTAGCCATATTTATTCTCCTATGGATACAGTTTTGCACACCCAGTAGGTCAATTTATGTCCTAGTGAATAAAAAATGTCAAAGTATTTGCCTTTTTTTTCAAGAACGTTTATTTTTCCTTTTGTGGCAGCTAAAAGTGCACCTATATACAAAGGTATGGAAAAACGTATATATTTATTAGCTGCTACGGCGTGTTATTTTAGAATAAAAAATCATTAAGGGAGACCAAAGATGGTAACCGAGAAGAACGTTAAGGAACTGGAAAACAGTCAGGCATCACTTACTCTTACAATTGATGCTGCAACTATCGAGAAGGCATATCAGGCAAAGCTCAACAAATATGCCAAGACAATTGAAATGCCAGGCTTCAGAAAGGGTCACGTACCTGCATCTGTCGTTGAAAGAAAGTATGGCCAGGGAATCAGAGAAGAATCTACATTCGACTGCATGGAAGAGAACTTGAAAGAGACCATCGAAACTTTGGAAGAGAGCCAGAGACCTCTCCCTTATTCAGTTCCTGAACTTCAGGATGAAGAGACTCTTCTTCCATTCAAGAAGGATAGCGACATTACATTCACAGTAAAATATGACATCTATCCCAAGTTCGATCTTCCTCAGTACACAGGACTTGAAGTAGAAGTCAAGAAGGCTGAAGTGACAGACGAAGATGTAGAAAAAGAGATCAAGAATCTTCAGGAACAGAATGCTATGGTCGTCAGAAAGGACGGAGCAGTCGAAGATGGAAACATTGTAAAGATCGATGTTGCTGAGGTTGACGAAAATGGAAATGAAATCGAAGATTCCAAGTCTTCTGACTTCACTTTCACAGTAGGCAGCGGCTACAACCGCTATAAGATCGACTCCGACATCATCGGTATGGCTGCAGGAGAAGAGAAGACTTTCGACAAGACATATGGCGAAGATGAGACAAATGAAACTCTTAAGGGCAAGACTCTCAAGCTTCACGTCAAAGTCAACGAAGTCAAGTATCGCGACATTCCTGAATTGGACGACGACTTTGCTCAGGACGTCAAGGAAGAGTATAAGACAGTTGCCGACTTGAAGGCTGGAATCAGAGCAGACTTCGAGAAGAGACTTGAAGAAGCTCAGAAGAATATCAAGGCTGACGCTATCATCAACGCTGTTGCAAAGAATGCTGTCATCTCTATTCCAAAGAGCATGATCGATTACGAAGCTGAGAATCAGTGGCAGAGACTTGTACAACAGATGGGTGGTTCCGAGGAACAGCTCAATTCTTTCCTCCAGATTCAGGGAAGTGGAAAAGAAACACTTAAGGAAAGCTGGAAGGAGCCTATTACAGAAGACTTGAAGAAGCAGATGATTCTTGATGCTATCAGAAAGAAAGAAGACTTCAAGGTCGACGAAGAAGCTTACGAAGCAAAGTGCAAGGAAGAAATCAAGGATTCATATACAGATGAGCAGAAGGATTATTTGAAGTCAGCAATCAAAGATGAAATGCAGTATGCTGAAACAGTTCCATTCCTTCTTGCAAATAACACATTTAAGGATGGCGAGACTGTAAGTTTCGAAGCATTCATGAACCCTTCAGAGGAGTAAGATTTGTCTAATCCTAAAATGAATACATATGTTCCCTATGTTCTGGAGCAATCCGGAACGGGGGAACGTACTTACGACATCTTTTCCCGTCTCTTAAAAGACAGGATTATCTTTGTAGATGGAGAGATAAACGACGCCATGGCTGATCTAGTGGTGGCCCAGCTTATTTTCCTTGAGAGTGAAAACCCTAAAAAGGAAGTAAACCTCTATATTAACTCTCCAGGTGGCAGTGTAACAGCTGGTCTTGCAATCTACGACACAATGCAGTACATATCCTGCCCAGTCTCCACAATTTGCATAGGGCAGGCATGTTCAATGGCTGCATTGATACTTGCTGGAGGAGAAAAGGGATCCAGATTTGTCCTCCCCTACTCCAGAGTCATGATTCACCAACCTTCCGGCGGAGCTGAGGGACAATCTTCCGATATTCTTGTAACAAACAAAGAAATGCAGAGAATAAAGAAGATCACCACTTCAATCCTTGCCCACCACACAGATAAGAGTGTCGAGGAAGTGACCAAAGATATAGAAAGAGACTTTTTCATGGATGCAGATGAAGCTGTAGCCTATGGAATTGCTGATAAGGTAATGAGAAGAAAAGATGGCTAGAAACGCTAAATACTGTTCATTCTGTGGTCGCCCCAATGACGGAACAATCAGGATGGTAAACGGACCTGGGGTTTGTATCTGTGAAAGCTGTATCAAAACTTGCTCCGATATTCTCAAAGAGCAGGTAGCAAGCAGTGACAGCGATGAATTCCAGGATCTTGAAATTCCCACACCAGAGGAAATCAAGAAATATCTTGATCAGTATGTAATCGGGCAGGATGGAGCAAAGAGAGTCCTCTCTGTCGCTGTATATAACCACTACAAGAGAATTAAGTATCAAGATAAAATCAAAGATTCCGGTGTAGAGCTTGATAAGTCCAACATCCTGATCATCGGCCCTACAGGAACAGGTAAGACTCTTCTTGCAAGGACACTTGCAAAGAAGCTTAACGTTCCATTTGCAATTGCAGATGCTACTACTCTTACAGAAGCCGGATACGTTGGAGAAGATGTAGAGAATATTCTTCTTAAACTTATCGAAGCCGCCGACTACGATATTGCTAAGGCTGAAAAAGGTATAATCTTCATTGACGAAATCGATAAGATCGCAAAGAAGGGAGAGAACGTCTCAATCACTAGAGATGTCTCTGGAGAAGGCGTTCAGCAGGCGCTCTTGAAGATTATCGAAGGAACTGTGGCTTCTGTTCCTCCTCAGGGTGGAAGAAAGCATCCTAACCAAGAGATGTTGAAGATTGACACATCAAACATTCTCTTCATCTGCGGTGGTGCCTTCGTAGGCTTGGATAAAGTCATCGAAAAAAGAACAGCTGTATCAAGCATGGGATTCGGAGCTACTGTCAAAGATAAAAACGAGAAGGATCTCGGCGCTTTATATAAAGAGTTGCATCCAGACGACCTTGTGAAGTTCGGTCTTATTCCTGAGTTTATCGGTAGACTTCCAATCCACACAACTCTGGAGAATCTTACTCAAAGTGACCTCGTTAGGATCCTGACAGAACCAAAGAACTCTATTATAAAGCAGTATGAGACTTCTTTTGCTTTAGATGGAATAAAGCTGAAATTTACCGATGAAGCAGTAAATGCCATCGCTGAGAAGTCATACGAACAGAAGACAGGAGCAAGAGGACTCAGATCAATTGTAGAGAATCTAATGCTCTCCATATCTTACGACGTTCCTTCTATTCCAGGAGTCAAAGAAGTCGTGGTAGATAAAGACAATGTAACACTGGGTACTGTACCTAGAGTCTACGGAGAGAACAATCTCCTATTAGATGTTAAATAAACGATCTATCCCGGGAGACCGGGATATTTCTTTACCCATATATAAACAATTAAGATATAAATTTGTACTTTAAATAATAAACCTCCATCAAAGGCACTGATTTTGAATGAAGAAAGGTGGAGGTTTTCCATGAAAAAGGATTATTTATCAAGGGAAGAGGACATCAGATTCAGCAAAACTGTCATAGACTTCAACACTTTGGGAGAAGAAGCAGATGAGAAGTCAAGAATAGAAATCAGAGAGAGGACAAAGCTTCTTATTTATATTGTCTCAAGAGACATTCTTCACCTTTCTTATGATGATGCTTCTTCTGTTTTTCTCGAACTGGAAGAGGAACTGGACAAGATAATAGCTTCATATAAAGTATCAAACGCAACTTTCAATCAATACTTAAAGCAGTTATGCCAATATCGATGTAGAAGAATGAAACAAAAAAAGTATCAGAATGCCCTTTGGGAAAATGCGTTCTTCATGGAAGAAGCAAAGTATAATGCAAGAGGATTGGGGGACGTTGAGTTTCTGGAAATACAAAAAAAAGAACAGTCAAAGTCCCTAAGAATACAACAAGACATATATGCCGAATTTGACATGAAGGGAATAATAGAATTTATCTCGAGAAATAAAAACGTACCAGACTACCCTATATACAACAAAATGGAACTAAAGCTGAGAAAAGCTCTTGATACATACACATCAAGAAAGAGGTTTCTAATCTTCATTCTTACACTGCCTAGAAACTCAGAAGGCTTCGACTCCTATGATATAGCAAGAGTGATGCAAACAGATGAATTGGCCATATCACATCTATTGTTACTAAAAGACGAAGCCTTGGGGTTTCAAGAAGAAAAGATACGAGAGATTCAATCCAGAGCCAGCAAACACTGGCGCATTATGGCAAAACTTATTGCAAACATAAACTTGGAAAGCGATGAAGAGAAAAAAAGAATACTTAGAGACCACTACCAGACACAAGTAATATGCCACAAAAAAAATGTAAGGGAAATAAAGAGAGCCTCCGCGGGCATGTCTCGTTCCACTATCGCCACTGTCATTGGTGTATCTAGATCCTCTGTATCAATTGCCATAAAAGAGATTTCATCATTACTGGAAGTCATAGCCAAAGACTGAAGCATGTTCCTTTTTTGTGTTTTTTGCTTCATACTATCCCTATGAAGCTATATTTTGCATCTGGTAATCTCCATAAGAAAAAAGAAATGGAAGATCTTTTAGGTGGTGAGATTCAGCTCACTTTACCAAAAGAGGAAGGAATATTTTTTGATCCTGAAGAAAACGGCTCTACATTTGTTGAGAATGCAATCATCAAGGCCAAAGCTCTTTATGATGTAGTACAGTCTCCTGTTCTCTCCGATGACTCAGGGCTCTGTGTAAAAGCCCTTGATTGGGGGCCTGGCATCCACACAGCCAGATTCGGAGATACAGAAGAAAGAAAACTGGACAGCAGAGAAAAATACATGCTGCTCCTTGAGAAAATGGAGGGAGTGGAAGATAGAGAAGCTTTCTTCACCTGTGCTCTATGCCTATATCTTTCCCCTACCAGAATCTATGTAATCCAGGAAGAAGCGAAGGGAAAGATTGCTCTCACTCCAAGCGCAGGAAAAGAGGGCTTTGGTTATGACCCTGTATTCTTTTCTGACGATGCAGGCCAAATCGTTGCAGATCTGCCTCTTGGAGAAAAAGGAAAATACTCCCATAGAGGAAAAGCTGCAAGAGTAATGTATGAATTAATAAAAAAGGAAATAGAAAAATGATTGAAAGAAAAGAACAAAAGACAAACGACACTTGGGATCTTTCGGCTCTTACAAAGTCTCCAGAAGCTTGGGACAAAGATGTAGCCGCTCTCAGAAGTAGACTCGGTGAATTAGAGGAATATAAAGGAAGACTGGGAGAAAGCTCCGATATTCTCTACTCTGCCCTCGATAAGCTTTTTACAATCCTCAAAGAAGCAGAGAGACTTGGAAGCTGGGCTTTCCTGATGTACTCGGCAGACTCATCAAATCCTGAAGTCATCAACAGAGCAGGAATTGCTGACATGGTTGAAAATGAATTCAGCGAGAAGACAAGCTGGATGGATCCAGAGTTAATGGCCATTAAAGAAGAAGACATTGAGAAGTGGCTTAAAGAAGATAGATTCGCTCCTTACCGCGTTTATATTACAAAGGCAAGAAGAATGAAAGACCATGTACTCTCAGATAAAGAAGAGAGAATCATGAGCCTCTATGGAGCAAATGCAGAAGGCTATCATCAAGCATTCATGGATATCGACAACATCGACTTGGACTTCGGAGAAGTAGACGGAGAGAAACTCACACACTCCACATGGTCTAAATTCCTCCATAGCACAGATGAAAGCAAGAGAGAAAAAGCTTATAAAGCTTTCTACAAAGAGTACGAGGACCATCAGCACATTATCGCCCGCCTCTATGAAGGCAGCGTTAAAAACGACATTTTCTCATCCAAGGCTCGTGGTTATAAGTCTGCTCTTGACAGGGCACTCTTCCCAGACAATGTACCAGAGGAAGTATACAGAAACCTTATTTCTGCAGTCCATGAAGCATTCCCTTCTCTCCACCGCTACTATGCCCTCAGAGCAAAACTTCTTGGCAAAGACAAGCTAAAGCACTGGGATGTATATGTTCCTGTAGTACCTGCAGTAAACAGCAAGCATACTTATGAAGAAGCTGTAGATATCATAAGAGAAGCTGTTATGCCTCTTGGCAAAGATTACTCAGACATCCTCTGCAAGGGCCTCTTGGAAGATAGATGGGTAGACAGATACGAGAACAAGGGAAAGAGAAGCGGCGCCTTCAGTGCAGGCTGTTTCACAGGTAACCCATATATCCTTACCAACTTCGAAGAAGATGTAATCAACAGTGTATTCACCCTCATCCACGAAGGCGGACACTCAATGCACTCCTACTTCTCAGCAAAGAACAACCCGTTCCCTTGCTACAACTACACTATCTTCGAAGCTGAAGTCGCTTCTACTTTCAATGAAAACCTTTTGATGAAGTATCTTATGTCTCATACAGACAGTAAGGAAGAAAAGGCATTTCTGGTAGCTCAGCAGCTTGATAACATTGTAGCAACATTCTTCAGACAGACTATGTTTGCAGAATTTGAACTTCTTGTTCACGAAGAGGCAGAAAAGGGCAATCCAATCAACGTTACATTCTTCAGAGAAACATATAGAAAGCTCTTGGAGTCATATTTCGGTCCTCAGGTAGAGTTTGAATCCAACTCCGATATGGAAGGATTGAGAATTCCTCACTTCTACAGAGCATTCTATGTATATAAGTATGCAACTGGCATTGCAGCTTCCATTGCACTCTCAGAGAGAGTAGTAAACGGAGGAGAACAGGAAAGAAACGACTATCTCACATTCCTTAAATCCGGTGGATCAAGATATCCATTGGAGGCATTGAGAGTGGCTGGAGTCGACATGGCAAAGCCAGATGCTGTAAAGGCTACAGCAAAATACTTCGATTCTCTCATTACAGAGCTAGAAGAGCTGGTAAAATAAAAAAATTACTTTTTCTGGAGGGCGACTATCTTGCCCTCCTTTATTACTAGGTAGAGATAGTCACCTGTCTTTTGAGAGTAGAGATAGATGCCATTACCGTCAAACTCACCGAGAATAACATCTTCCATGGGCAACAAAGATGCCAAGAGAGGAGAGTAAGACGCAAGAAAAGCATCACTTTGATCACAGTATTTCTCTATCCAAGAAAGAGAAAACTCCTCCTTGACGGCGCATGAAACCATATCCTCTACACTTCCCTCTTCTATCTCTACACATACTCTTCCAACCTTCACACTTTCAGGAACTACTCCTGAAAAAAGAAGAGTGGATGAAAACAGCAATAAAAAAAGAAAAGAGAGAACATACTTCATGCCCTTATTATTTGTGTCTTTGTAGAATTTATCAATGGTAAATCCCCTAAGCAAAATACGCTTTTCCCTTCCCTCTCCTTTTGAGTTTTCTCTAGCTGTGCTATATTAATCCTATGGAAAGAACAAAAGCCCAGAATATACTTAACGAAGGATTTGTACACACTGTCAAAGACCCCCTTTGGCAGAATATTCCTATGACAAAGGAAATAAAAGCACTAACGGAAGTTGATGACGTGCAGAAACTTGCCAGAATCAAACAGAATGGCCCTACTTACCACATATATCCGGGATCAGTGCACACAAGGCTCAGCCACTCTATGGGAGTATATCATCTTGGTCGTCAGATACTCCTTTCCCTTTCCAAAAAATCAGAAGAACTACCTTTCACAGAGAAGGGCATGATAAGTTTCCTCGTTGCCTGCCTATTACATGATATCGGACACTTTCCTTATGCACACTCTCTGAAAGAGCTTGCCATAAGAGACCATGAAGAACTTGCAGGAGCGATGATATTGGAGAGGGAAGAACTGGGCAAAGCTGTAGAGAATACTGGAGCAGACAGGGCAATGACTGCTGCAATAATAGACAAGGACCTTCTGACTTCAGACGAAGAGACTCTATTCTATAGGAATGTTCTTTCAGGAACTTTGGACCCGGATAAGCTGGATTATCTGTCCCGAGACGGATTCTTTGCTGGAGTCCCATATGGCAAGCAGGATACAGATTTCATTATATCATCTATGACCTATCGTAACTCCCGCCTTTGCATCGATAAGGCCGCCATCAGCAGTGTAGAGCAGATTTTGTTTTCAAAATATATGATGTATAAGACCATCTACTGGCATAAGGGTGTGAGAAGTGCAACAGCCATGATAAAGAAATCTCTCATTACTGCTTTAAAAGAGGGCTTGATTAAGTTTGATGAACTCTATGGCCTTGATGACAATGAGTTTGTTCTTCTCCTAAAAATCAGGAAAGACAAATGCCAGGCCTTGGAAATGGTTGAAGAAGTAGAACACAATCACCTTTTGGAGAGAAAAGTATACAAGGATTATGACAGTTCCGGAGTAATAGAAAACAGAGGAAGAAAACCAGAAGAACGAGAAGATATGGAGAACTTCATCTGGAAAGAGCTCTTTAAAACATACCCAAGCCTGAAAAAGTGGGAAGTCATTATCGATATACCTGAGCCCATAAGCTTTGAAACCCATATTTCTGTTGTGACGGAAGATGGAAAAGTAGAAGATATTAATGACAGCGACATGATATTCTCTGGAAAAGTCTCCTCCTTATTTCAAAAGAGCCTGAGAAAAGTAGCCTTATACACACCGTCTTACGTCAAAGAAGACGATGCTTGGAAAGCTATGGGAGAAATAATACATGGATGAAGAAAAAATAAGCTACAAGACATTGATCGACGGTGATATTCCACCATGGGTAATGAGGTTTATAAAGGGTGTCGGAAAAGCTATCAACAAATATGGAATGATAAAATCAGGCGATACTGTCTTGATTGCCGCCAGCGGAGGCAAGGACTCCCTGGCGCTGGCTTTGGCCCTGTCTTTAAGACGAAAGTGGCTTCCGGTCTCTTATAATCTTGAAGCTGTAATGATCGATTGGATCGAGCACCCCATAGATCCAGAGTATAGAGAGAAGTTAAAGACATACTTCAAAGACCTGGATATAGACCTGACTATTGTAGACGAAAAGCAATACCCGGAGTCATTTAAAGGTGAGTTCAACTGTTATCTATGCTCACGAAACAGAAGGCGTATCCTCTTTCAGTGGGCTGACGAACACAATGAGAAGCTTATTGCCATGGGGCATCATTTGGATGACCTAGTTGAGACTACCATGATGAATCTATGCTTCAGAGGCAAGTTCTCGACCATGCTTCCTGTGCAGGAATTCTTTGACGGCAAAATGCATATTATCAGGCCAATGATCGAGACAAAGGAGAATGTTACACAAAGACTAAAGGATGTCTATGACATACCTGTAGTAAAACCTGTCTGCCCCTTCGACCAGACAAATATCAGGGCGAAACTAAAACCTGTAGTGAAAGAATTGTGTCATATCGATAAACTTACCAGGGAACACATCTATGCCGCCCACATTTTCTCATACAATCTTTTGGACAAAGATACCACAGAGTGTGATATGGAGGACATAAATAATAAAGATAAGTGAGAATAAACACATGGATAAAACAAGCATCTATGTGTTACTATAGTTAAAGAGGTCATTATGAAGAGACTTACAGCTGCAATAATGTTAATACTCATAGGAGCGGTTATCTTCGCTTCCAATCCAATATCTTTCTCCGGCCGATATGCTTTGGTTGGCTCTGATGGCAGGACTATCAGAAGAACAAACGTCGATATAGAGGGCACAGGTGTAGTACTAGCTACAGGAGAAGAGAAAGCAAAGGCAGAAGGTTCTGCGTTCTCCCTTATTTTGGGTGAGAACTCTTTGGCAGCCATAAAAGATGAAGAAGGCCTCGTTATCTACCTTGTTTATGGTTGCGCTACAGTAGTCTCTGGAGATGAAAGGGATATTTCTGTATACACTCCTACAACAAAGACAACTCTATCCTCTAAGGGTGAGTATCACTTTATCTCGCTAGATAAAGAAGAAAAAGCTTATAACTTCTCTTCCCCAGATATAGAGCTCTACGACTCTATCAGAGGAACATATACTACTCTCTCCTACAATGAAGGCTACGACTACATCAAGGGCAGAAAGATAGAAGTCGATGAAAACAAGAGATACTTGGAGACACCTATCCACGTGCTCACACCTGTATTTACAGATGAAGTCTACTCATATCTCACAGGCTCTCCTGACACTCCAGTCCTCTCTATTTCAGAGCAGTTCATGGCAGGTACTCCTGATGCTCCTATTTTCGTCAAGAAAGAGAGTGAAGTCATTAATGATCCCGATACCCCAATCATCCTCGATAACGTTGTGCAGACAATTGTAGACTCATCTTTCTCTCCTATCTCTGTCACTCAGAAACTTTATGACAGCGAGAACAACAACTGATGGGAAGAATTAACCTTCTAGACCCTCTTCTCTCCTCCCGCATCGCTGCAGGAGAAGTCATTGAGCGTCCTCAATCTGTCTTAAGAGAGTTTCTAGACAACTCACTGGATGCAGAAGCTGATGACATTACAGTAATCATAGAAGGTGGTGGAATCGACAGGCTTGAAGTACAGGACAACGGAAAAGGTATCAATAGAGAGGACTTGTCCTTGATTGCTACCCGTCATGCCACAAGTAAGATTCATAATCCCGATGATCTATATGAAATAAACACTCTTGGCTTCAGAGGAGAAGCTCTATACTCAATCTCTTCTGTCTCAAAACTTACTATCTCTTCCTTTGATAGCGAAGAGAAAGAAGCATCTACACTTGTAATCGACAATGGCAGAAGATATCCAGTCAGTGAAACAGGCCCCGCTAAAGGAACAATCTGCACTTCAGAAGATTTATTCTTGGAGATTCCTGCACGAAGAAGCTTCTTAAAGAGAGCCAGTACGGAATCTACTCTCTGTCGCACTCTCCTTTCTTCAAAAGCCCTTGCATTCCCTAATGTGCGCTTTACTCTCAAGGTGGATGGAGAGACAAGGATGCAGTGGCCTAAAGCAAACAACTACAAAGAAAGAGTCATGATGCTTTGGAGAGAGTATGGTATTTCATCTTCCGATGTTACAATGCTTACAGAAACTGAAGAAGATTACTCTATTACAGTAGTAGCAGGAACTTCTGCTGTAAAAAGATCTGACAAGAAAGAGATAAGAATCTATGTAAACTCCCGACCAGTCGAGGAGTTTTCAATGGTGCAGGCTGTACTATATGGATACGGGGAGCTTCTCCCTGGCGGAAGTTATCCATACGCCTGTGTGTTTATCAACGATAAAAGTGAGCTAGTGGACTTTAATATCCACCCGGCAAAGAAAGAAGTAAAAATAAGAAACAAGGCAGATATCCACCATACTCTTTCATCAATGATCAAGAAAGGAATAGAGAGAAAGATTCCTGAAATAAAGAGTGTAAGACAGTTTTATCTGGATGATGCTGAACGCTGGGAAAACGGAGCAAAAACAAAATCCTTTGGCGTTATGCCTACTCCTTATAGAGAGGAGACAGTAAAGCAAGAAGAAAAACCTGTTGTATATTCTCACGATACTTCGACAAAACCTGAGAGTTTTGAAGATAAGTCCTCTAAGTATACTCCAAAAGATCCAGATTGGCTGAAAAAAGCGAAAGAGCTTAAAGCAATCAGAGAAAAAGTCAAAAATGAGCCTACGGAGAAAACCGAAGAAAAGCATCATAACGAAGACGAGATAATATACATAGGTCAGGCTTTTGATCTCTTTCTCATCTGTCAGAAAGGAGATTCACTATACCTCGTGGATCAGCATGCCGCCCACGAAAGGATTCTCTACGATGAACTGTTATCTCTAAAGACAGTCCAAAAACTTCTTGTGCCAATAAAAATCGAAGTGGACGATATTACAGATGACTTTCTTGAAAGAAACTCTTACGTCTACACAAAACTTGGTATATCTCTATTAAAAGATAAAAAGGGTGAATGGGAAATAGACGCCATTCCTGCTGTATGTAGAGGAATAGAAGGCGAGATTGTAGACTTTATTACCAGTGCAAAAAGTGATGAGCATGAACTTGAAGAGAAGATCTTTGCAATAATGGCTTGTCGCAAGGCAATAAAAATGGGTGACAAGGTCGACAAGTGGGCAGCCCAGTCTATACTTGAGAAAGTATTTATGATGGAAGAGCCTTGTTGCCCTCATGGCAGAACTTTTCTTGTAAAGATTACAGAGCAAAGCCTAAAAGAAATGGTAGGAAGGACAAAGTAAAATTAATAAGTGATGCTCTCTTCTATTTCTGTTCCATTTGTCGAGTGAATTATTAGCTGATACTCCCCCTTGGGCATTGATGCACCAGGAGTGAGCAAAAGATAGTCTGAGGTAAGGCGATGTTTATCGGAGAGGAAATCTCCTTTCCAGACTAAATCTCTATCAGGAGAAGAGAGAATGAAAGAGTATCTTTCACCCTCCTCTCCTTCATCCAAGTAAGCTTTTATTCTTATATTCCCTTCATTTTCATCAAAAGATGCTCCCGAAACACTGAAGCTACTACGGGAGCAGGAAACAAAAACAAGAGAAATAATGATAAGAATCAGAAATACTCTTCTCATTGCTCATTCTTTGCCTGAAGCATCATCCTTACTGGGTTAGCATACGTGTTCAATACAAAGCTTCTTACATCTTCAGATAAGTGTGCAAACCTTGACAAGAACTCATCTTTATCGAGAGAAGAGTAGAACTCCTTAAACCTATCTCCACCTTCAAGTACATCATAAGAAAGGTAGTTTGTATCAAAGAGATGGTAGTTAAGGTGAATCTGATGGTCGATTGCCTCAGCAACTTCTTCAGGAGTATTATACTCTCCCTCAAGAGGATCTCCGATAGATACGTGGACATGACCCTTTTGGCACCTGAGGCCCTTTACCATGCTGATAAGGTCTTCGTACTTCTTCTTCTCATACTTACCGTCATTGTGTTCCTTTGTAACTTCTTCCCTTCCCTTGTTGATATCATTAGGGTCATATTGATAACTGATAGCTACAGGAACGATATTGCACTTCTTCATAAGCTCAGAGAAAGAATAACCTTCCCTCTTCTTTGAAAGATAGAGCATTTTTATAATTGCAGACTGAGTAAGGTCTTTTCCATCCTTGCTTCTTCCAGACTTTTGGGCAACCCAGATAGATTTATTCTCTTCCGAAACAGTCTCAACAAAGTATTCACTGATTCTAATGGATTCCAAATACTTCTCTCTCATTGGAAGATTACGCTTGATGATTATTCCTCCGTTCATGCGGAAGAGATCCTCAACCAGCTGGTTCACCATCAAGTTGTCTCCTACCGCCATTTCACAGAGCGGGAGATTCTTAGTCTTTAATGCATAATCAAGCAAAGTACAATCCAAAATAATATCTCTATGATTAGATATAAAGAGATATCCTTTGTCTTTATCCAGCTTCTCTCCTCCTGAGACAGAGAAACCTGTTGTTGTCTTATCGATAATCGCAGGAATAAAATAACCTGCTGTCACTTTATGCTGGAAATCATCATAAGAGTGCACATCCACCAGTGCACTCTCAATAGCATTTACCATTGGTTCTACAGAAGAGAAATCTCCACTGAGCATATAGGCAAAAGCACCTATAAACTCTTTTCTGGCCATCAAGTTGGCCTTGGCTTTCTCAAACCTTTCACCTCTGTATGGTTCTATATCTTCGTATTTTGTTCTATCCATTTTAGTCCCTGCTGATAATCTTCAAAAATTGTGTTCTTTCCCATTTATACCCGTCAGAACTCTCTTCCTGGGCAAGGCGGCCACAGAAGTCTGATATAGAGTTAAAGTTATGGCGTTCCATCCATGCTTTTATTTCATTATTAAGGCGTGTAATGGAGCCAAAACCCTCTTTAATAGGGAGAGAAGCGACTTCGAATGCTTTTGCTCCCGCAAGAAGCATCTTTATAGCTGTCTCTGAAGAGTGTATTCCTGTGTTTGAGCAGATATCCATCTTAACTTCTCCACTCATCAGAGCAGTCCATCTCAAAGAATCAGTGTAATCGTTACCGTCTGTAGTTGGGCAACCGGAGACTATCTCCATCTTTTCAATGTCCACATCTGGACGGAACGTTCTGTTAAAAAGAACCACACCATCTATTCCTGCCTTGTCTATTGCCTTTATCTTATTTGCAAGAGCAGAGTACTTACTGCCCATTTTGATTGTCAAAGGGCATGAAATATGCTTTCTTGCAAACTCGATGAATGAGAAGAACTCATCATCAACCTTTCTTCCGTCTACTCTCGCATCGGATGTGATAGGATAATAGTTCAGCTCTATTGCATCTGCACCGTTTTCTACAAATCTCTCTGCATATTCGGACCAAGATGAAAGGCTCTTGCAGCATACAGAAGCTATTACAGGTATGCTAAGTTCCTTCTTGGCAGATGTAAGTAATTTGATATATTTGTCGATATAAAAATCTGTTGCAGCTCTTTTATAAACATTGTGGGCGGAGGAGAAGTTTAAGTATTCGTCATTTGCCTCGACTTCAGCGCTTACTTCGCTTTCAATCTGTTCTTCGAAAATTGATTTGAGCACTACTGCTCCGGCTCCTGCCTCTTCGCACTTTTCAAGAGACACCACATTCTGTGTCAAAGGACTAGATCCTACGATTACAGGGCTTTTCAAAGAAAGTCCGAGATATTTGGTTTCTAGGGATGCCATAGTCTGCTCTCCTTTAGATTTCGTTTTTTCTATATCATAGCTGAAAAACAAAGGAGACGCCAATGAATATAATAATGAAAGGGTTAAAACTATTCAAAAAACACAAATGGCCCGGCATTGCCGGACCCGTGTGTCATAGAATATATGGAACTAACAGCTCATGGGACTTATATACTACATAAGTCTCCACTTCCAATACTTCCGTCAATTTTGTAAGTTCCTGAGAGAAGAACTGCAACAGCGACAAATCCTCGTCTTCTGAAAGCACCAACTCGACTATCAAGTCATATCTACCTGTTACTATAGATACTGAGACAACGCCTCTAAGTTTCATGAACTCCACAGCCTTCTTCTGTAACTCCATAGTCGAGAGTTTGACACCCATATAAATCATCTGGAGGCCAGGTACATTCTCAGGATCCACCATACCGGTAATTCTCAGGACTCCATCTTCCAAAAGCTTATTAGCTCTGCTTCTTACTGTGTTTTCAGTAATGCCAAGTTCATCTGCAATTACTGAATATGGTTTTCTTCCATCACGTAGAAGCCTGATAATGGCCTTGTTAGTGTCGTCAATTTTCTTTGCCATGACTCCCCCTTTTCAGATCAGACCAAGCCTTCCTTGTGATACTTTGCGATAGTATCTACAACTTCTTCTCCGATTCTGAGAAGGTTCTCTTCACTGTTGGCACCGACATGAGGAGTGAATGTTACATTTGTGCATCCAAATAGAGGATTCTCTTCTCTTACTGGAGGCTCTGATGAATATACATCAGTGCAGAACCAAGAAAGATCTCCATTCTTAAGAGCCTCTGCAACGTCTTTTTCATCTACACACTTACCACGACCTGTGTTGATGATGACAGGCTTCTTTGTCATCTTTGAGATAAGATCTTTGTTGACCATTTTATCTGTTTCAGGAGTATAAGGAAGGTGCATTGAAATGTAGTCTGCATCCTTGACTGCATCTTCAAGACTCATCATCTCTGCAAGATCTGACTTCTCTACATATTTATCATATGCTACGACCTTCATACCAAAAGCATGGGCTCTTTCTGCAACCTTTCTTGCAATATTTCCAATACCTAAGAGACAAAGTGTCTTTCCAAAAAGTTCATGTCTCTTTGTCTTCTTAGCCCACTCGCCGTTCTTCATAGTGTTGTCATAGAAGCAAAGATTATTTGGTGTGCTGAGCATAAGACAGAAAGCAAGCTCTGCAACAGCAACAGCTGAAGACTTAGGTGTATTTGTAGCAACAATCCCCTTTTCCTTGCAATAAGGGATATCGATATTATCCATACCGACTCCACCACGGATGATAAGCTTCATATTCTTGGCTTTGTCAATATACTCTTTTGTAGCCTTTGTCTTACTGCGGATCAAAACCACATCAGCTTCTCCAAGTCTCTCGATATCTGTTGTGACTTCCCCGAAAACCTCAAGTTTACCAGGAAGAGATTTGTCAAACGCATCTGCTATAAGAATAAGCATGGGATACTCCTTTTCCCCGTATTTGCGGGCTTGCTTAGAGTATCCCACTGGTTTTATAATATGTCAAATTTTTTCTTCAACAACATCAGAAATCAGAGGTTTTAAGAGTTAAAGTTGCGTTAATCCCAACGTTTTACTATAGTGCTTCCATTTCCTTAATGTGCATCTGCATTTTGCCTACCCCCTTCCACCAGTTTGTCTCAGGTGAAAATACAATAGATACATGCCTTCCTACTGTGTATTCGGAGTTATTTCTGGCATTCCACCATACACTGGGCCAAGCGTTTTCACCATAGCGTATAGTGAAACGCATATATTTAGGGTTATTGGATACACAATATGCTTCTTCGATGACTGCGTCTGGAATATAGAACAAAAGCTCTTCGTTCTCCTGACCAAAGGGTTCAAATAATTCCATTGTCTTCCATACGTTCTCATTCATAAACTCTTTAGGAATCTGTGCATCCACTTCTATCTCAATATCTTCTTGGTTTATTTCAGATAGAGTCGATACATACTCCTCAAATGATGAAATAAGCTCTTCTTTCCTCTCTTCATCGCTTCTAAAGCCTGCGGCAAATCTGTGTCCGCCGTAGTCTTCAAATAGATAAGAAAAGTTAGATAAAAATTCTCGTGCATTCCAGGGCTCTGTGCATCTCATACTTCCCACAATCTTTCCATCTACTCCCGCCATTACAATGACAGGGATTTTTTTATCGTTGGAAAGCCTGCTGGCTATGCTTCCGGTAAGTCCTCTAGGAACATCTGGATCATCAATGATAATAATCTTTCCATCGTTCTTTATAAAAGACTCTTCGGCTTTTATTGAGACTTTCTCCATAATCTCTTCTTCACTTTTCTGTCTCTGCTGGTTCATATCCAAGAGTCGCAGGGAAAGTTCCTCTATTACTCCCGGATCATCAGAAATCAAAAGTTCCAAAGCTTCTTCAGGCTTACCCATTCTTCCTGCAGCATTTAATACAGGAGCAATTTTGAAAGATACGTTCACACTTGATATAGGTTTCGATATCAAATTCTGTTTTGCAATAAGATACTGAAGACAAGAAAGGGGTGTGCGACTCATAAGCTTCAAGCCTTTCTTTACAATGAGCCTGTTTTCATCCTTCATTGGCATTAAGTCGGAAATCGTTCCTATAGCCTCCAACTGCTGGATATCTTCAAAGTTCTTTGTAAGTTCAGGGAAAGAATAGATAGATGAAGATTTGAAAAGCGATATCAAAGTCTCCATCTCTTTATTGGAGGAGGCATATTTAGCGGCCCTACTATATACAGACAAGTCAAAAAGACTCTTCCCTCTGGTCTTTGGCATCACCTTCTCCATCTGAGGCCTGAAATCTTCAAGAGAAATATCGACATTTCTTCCGAAGGCTCTTCTAAGGAGGGAAAGCTCTGTATCTTTGTCCAGCACCACTATTGGAAGCTGACAAGAGAGGAAAGGTAAAAGCCTTGATTGAGAAAGGGAGTTTCTTCCGTCCTCAAGAAATTCGTCTGAGCATGTATCTACTACAACAAGGTTCTCCAGCTTTGCCCCAGTAACTCTTATTGTTCCATTACCAGGCTCTGCATGAAGAAGAATCAGAGACGAGTTCCATAAAGGAGTCGATGCAAAATGAAGGGCCCAACATAGTTTTGCAGCCACAGCACAACCAGCCAAATGAGGGAAAGGATATCCAGATCCCTCGATTTTCGGGTCGAAGATAGCTTCTGCAGGAGGAAGCCTATCTCCCGGGATATGATGGTCCAGGACTATGACGCTTACCCCAGCCATTTCAAGTCTTTTGATCTCTTCTATTGCAGATATTCCGTTGTCTACAGTTATTACAAGTGTTACCCCTGACTCTAGTATTTCATCAACGGCATCATCCGTAAGACCATAGCTCTCGTCACCATGAGGTAGGCGCCAACTAACATTCTTGGCTCCAAGTTTTCTAAGCGTTCTGATCATAATGGCTGTACTAGTTACGCCGTCTACGTCTCTATCGCCGAAAATCAGAATCTTTTCCTGCTCTTTACCGTCCTCTTCATCCAAGGCTTCCTGTATCCTCTCTACAGCTGTATAGACATCGTCTACAGTAAAGGGGCTATGTTGATAGAGAATATCATCCTCCAGAGAGTACATTACCTCTTCTTCAGGCATCTCTCTCCTTGCCATAATCGTAGAAGCCAAAATAGGAAGGCCAAATCGCTCGCTTAGGGCTCTTGCCCTGGATGAGTCGTACTTTTTAATCCTTACTTTCATATATATTCACATTTCCTTACACTATCAGCCCCGTTTCCAGCACATTCAGGCGGACGGGGAATGAATGCTTTAAAGTCCTTAAGAGATAACGGAATATGCGTCTGGCCATTTCATCGCTTATCCTTATCTCTTCAGCCTCCTTTATAGAGCACTCATATATACGGGCAAGATACTTTCTTGCATTGGGGGGAAGAATCATGTCTCCTCCCATTTCGTCGCAGTCGCAGCAGACAGCGGTCCCCAAAGACAGAGAATATCCGAGGACCTCATCATCCCTGTATCCCCTCAAGCACTCGGGACAGATTTTCCAATCTCCTCCGAGGCTTTGGGAACGAAGGTAATGTATAATAAAATAAATACCCTCTCGGTCTCTGTCACCACTCTCCACTCTATCAAGAGTACCTGCAAAAAGATTAAAGATGTATGCATCTACACTTCTTCCCTTGATTATCATCTCAGAAAACAGCGAGAGAGCCACAGTCTTTTCCAAACTCTCCCCTATCTTTTCATGAAAGGAAAGTGTATCTACATCTTTAAGTGTTATCTTTCCGTTTTCAGTACGCCTTGAAAGAGAAAAAACACCCTCAGTGAACACAGAGGCCCTTACAGCCTTGGAACTCTTTCTTACCCCATATACATAGACTTCAAGAACCCCCATATCGGGAGTAAGGATTCTGATGACAACGTCATTATCTTTGGCATTGTCTTTTTTCAGAACTATCCCCAGTGTCTTAAAGTCTCTTTCCATCACTTTACTTTAGCACAATTAACTCAGTCGACAAAGATAAATACCCGATTTTCTTTATTCCATGAGAGTGGAAGAATAAGAGATGAGGTGTTAAACTCCTCATATCTATGAAGAAGTTTTCAGTTCTGATGGTGTTATTATTTTTAATACTTGGAATCTATGGAGGGAGAACCACTCCCCCACTTTTCGATATAGATAAAGAACTGGATTCCTTTAAAAAAAGTGAAGTCACTGAAGAAGAAAAAGAAAAATACAATGATATGGAGTTTTACCTTATTACTGGAGGGCCAGGGTCTCTTGTTTGGGAAAACTTCGGCCATAGCGCTATTCTATTTACGTCTCCAGATTCTTTTCCTATAGCCTATGACTGGGGAATCTTTACCTTCGACGACTCATTCTTCGTTAACTTCGCTTTCGGGCGCCTATATTATGAGGCATGGGCGACATATGGGGAGTATAGGATAGAATCATTGATTAGTGACGACAGAAGCGTCACAGCTCTTAAACTTGAGCTAGATGAAAACCAAAAAAAGAATCTCTTATCATTTCTCATGTACTCCACTAAAGAAGAAAATAAGACTTACCTATATGACTACTTCAGAGATAACTGCGCCACAAGGCCTAGAGACATCTACTCTTGGCTCACAGACGGAGAGTTTGAAGAGAAGTTAAAATCAACGCCATCAGAAGAGACGTTAAGGGAAACAGTAGAGAGACACTTGTCCCTGTCGACATTTCCAGTTGCCTGGACAATAAGCTATCTTCTTGGCCCCGATACAGACAAGGAAGAGACCAAGTGGGAAGCCTGTTTCCTTCCTTCGACTCTAAACGAGTGCATGAAAGATTATCAAGAGTGCGAGGATGAAATCATATATTCTTCCTTTGGCAGAAAGCCTGTTCCAGAAAAATGGAGTCTAAAGATCAGATCCTTCCTCATGGGTCTAGCACTTATTGCAATATCTCTTCTCCCTATCACGAGAAAAAGATGGATTGAAAGGTGCAGCGATATTATCCTAGGAATAATCTACTTATTCTTCGGCGTTCTTTCCCTCGTTCTTTTGTTCTTCATGCTCTTTACTATACACAACGTAACAAAGGGAAACATAAATTGTCTTATCATTTCTCCACTATGCCTCATCTCTTCTTTTCTTCATTTTGCTTCCCTATCAAAGAAAAGGAAGAATAGAGCATTACTTTTTAACTCAGGCGCAATGCTAGTCTTGGCATTTATTTTATTAACACTAAGGCTAATCATCCCATCTTTTATACAAGACTCTTATGCTGTATTCATTCCAGCAATAATGCTATATGCATCAGAAGTCTTCGCAAGCTATAAGAGTATGAAGAATAAATAAAGGACAGGAAGAGAACATCCCCACCTGTCCCAAACTATGAACATATATTTTTTCAATTCTGAATCTTTGTTCCCTGGTCTCCATATACAGCGTCATAGAGATGCTCAGGATCAGTAACGATTCCCATATTTCCTGTGGAATCTACAAAGTCCACCAAAGCCTGGATCTTTGGAAGCATGGATCCTGGAGCAAAGTGACCTTCCTCAATATATTCCCTAGCTTCATCGGTTGTAATGGAATCAAGCTTCTTCTCGTCGCTCTTACCATAGTTGAGGCACACCTTCGGAACTGCTGTGGATATGACGAACATATCTGCATTAAGATCCTTTGCAAGCATTGCAGCAGCCAAATCCTTGTCTATGACGGCCTCCATGCCCTTTAAGTATCCATTCTCATCCTTGACGACAGGAATACCACCGCCACCAGCTGCAATAACGATGACACCATTGTCCAATAGGCACTTAATAGTCTCAAGCTCGATGATAGAAACAGGTTTAGGGGATGCAACTACTCTTCTCCAACCTCTTCCTGCATCCTCTACTACGCTCCAGCCGTCTTTTTCCTTTCTTTCCATAGCATCAGCTTCACTCATAAAGGATCCGATAGGCTTTGTCGGCTTCTGGAATGAAGGGTCGTCAGCCTTGACTTCAACTTGAGTGACGACAGTTGCGATGTTCTTCTTCAAGCCGTCAGCCACCATCTGATTATCAAGTGCCATCTGCAGTTGATATCCGATAGCACCCTGGGTATCTGCAACACAGGAATCCAAAGGAACAGTGTGAAGCTGCTTCTGTGCAAGCTCAGCTCTCCTCAAGATGTATCCGACCTGTGGACCATTTCCATGTGCAATGACAACTCTGTTTCCTGCCTGCACAAGGCGTGCTATATGCTTTGCTGTCTTATTGGCAGCATCATACTGACTCTGTACTGTTACGTGTTTGGAATCCTCAATGAGAGAGTTTCCACCAATGGCTATTACAATAAGTTTACTATCCATTTTTGATTTCCTCACGCTTAGAGGTTAACACAAATGCAACAAAACGCAACAACTTTCTTTCCTAATTTACATTAATTCTATAAAATTCCATAAAACCAAAAGCAATGACCAGTGGTATAGATTTAAAATTGGAAAAGGAAGAGTATATGTAGATAGTGTTTTTTCCATTCCATCTTCTTTCTAGTATGGATTTTTACTATTATATTCAATGATAGGAAATGTAGAATGAACGAAAATAAAAATGAAATAAACGTTACATCAGCTCCTGTGTTGGCTTTGACAGAGAGACCACTCTTCCCTGAAACCTTCACAACCCTGATGATTGCAAGGCCTGAAGATACCAAGGCCATCAACTATGCCATCGAAAAAAATGGCGGCATATTCGTGGCTGTATTAAAGGATGAAAAAGACGGAAATCTAAAAAAAGTGGGTACACTTGCAAAAGTATCGAAGTTCATAAAGCTTCCAAACAACTGCATACATGTATTTGTATCCACGCTCAAGAGAGTAACCATCGATTCCATTGTTACAGAGCCGGAGCCATTAGTGGCAAATGTCTCCGACCTAGTAGATAAGACAGTCTCTGAAAAAGTTCTGACCCCCTATGTCAGAATTCTTAAAGACTTGGTTACATCGCTATCCAAGACACAAGTTTTCTCCTTCGCCACTGAAGTCAATATCTCCAACTTCAATGATGCAGATGCAATCTGTTGGTATGCTGCATCTTCACTTGTAAGTGCACCGAAGGAATTCTTGGAAGAGATACTTGAATCCACTGATCCAAAGAAGAGAGTTAACGACCTTACTTCTTATATCGCAGGTGAAAAAGAAATCCTTGATAAAGAAGAACAGATCAAAGCCGACTTCATTAACCGCGTAAAAAGTAGAAACAAGGAAGCGATCCTCCGTGAGCAGATCAGAGTTCTGACTCAGGAACTAAATGGCGTCATGGGGAACGATACTTTTGGCGGTGCTCCCACAAAAGGCGATATCTTCCAAAGAGCAGCAACAAAAAAGCTGCCTCAGGAATATAGGGAAGTTGTTGACAGAGAGCTCCAGAAACTCATGAATCTGGACCCAATGAACGCAGAATATATGCTGACAAAAGTCTACGTAGAGACAATTCTGGATCTTCCCTTCTCTTTTGAAGACATTATCCCAGACTACTCCATAACAAAAGTCAAAGAACAACTGGAGAAGGACCACTACGGCATGAAGGAAGTAAAAGAGAGAATCGTAGAATTCTTGGCTTCCAGACTAAAGGCCCAGAGCACTAAGGGTGCTATAATCTGTCTCGCAGGCCCTCCGGGAGTAGGAAAGACAAGCGTCGCTTCTTCTATTGCAAAAGCTTTGAATAAAAAATTCTACCGCTTCAGCGTAGGAGGAATGAGAGACGAAGCTGAAATCAAGGGACACAGAAGAACTTATATAGGAGCCCTTCCTGGAAAACTTATCCCGGCAATAAAGACGGTCAAGACCGTGGATCCTGTAATTCTAATAGACGAAATCGACAAGATGGGTGAAAGCGTCAACGGGGACCCGGCTTCCGCTCTC
>JALFCJ010000248.1 GCA_022771185.1 Spirochaetales bacterium
CCTATCCCTGATCCTGATTACCAGATGCATAGAATAATCCTTGAGGGATCTATTCCTTCTCCTGCTAATCCTCCTAAGGGATGTAAGTTCCATACTAGATGTAGAAAGTGTATGGAAATCTGTAAGTATGCAGATCCAAACTTCAAGATGGTTGAAGATGAGCACTTTGTAGCCTGTCACTTATACAACACGGAAGAAGAGAATAAGATTGCACAGCGTCTTACAGAAGAAGCCAAGAAGGCTGAGAAAGAAGAGGCTGAGAATCAGAAGAATGGAAAGAAGAAGTAATGCATAGAAAGAAGAAAAGAGACAGATTTGCCGAAGAAGATGACGGCAGAAGTTTTGCAAACATGAATGTGGAGGGGATGCCATGGTATCGTCCTCCACAGGTGAGTGATGCAAAGAAGGGTGAGACTCCCGAACTCTCTCCCAAAGAGTATAAATACTTTATGTGGGGGGTGTTGAAGGCTGCACTTCTTGTGGGTGGTGTATTTATCGCTGTCTTCTTTCTCTTTATATTTTTCCTTGATTTTATTGTTTTCAAGAACTGATCAAAAGCGGGGCGATGCCTCGCTTTTGTCATTAAGAACAAGAAATACACTTCTTAAAAAAGACAGTCTTATAAGGAAAAAGCTCTTTTTCGAGGGGGTTATTCTAGAAGAAGAGAAAAAGCATCTCTATATTCCTCTTCTGTCATTGCAGAAGTTAGAGCTTTTTTGCATCTCGAAGCCCCTGGAACTCCTTTGATGTATGCCATAGCATGCTTTCTCATCTCCCTTCCAGCTATATTTTCTCCATAGTAGTTCTTCATCTTTTCAAAGTGGAGCATAGCGGTCTCTATTCGCTCGGAGATAGAAGGTAGAGTGTAGGAACCTTTTTCAAGGTACTCTCTTGTTTCTCTGAATATAAATGGATTGCCTATTGCCCCTCGTGCGAACATTACTCCATCCATTCCATATTCATTCATGCACTCAATTGCATCCTCAGGAGTGAATATATCGCCGGAGGCATAGAGAACAGCTTCTTTCCCGAATTCCTTTGAAAGGGCCCTAAAAGCGCTTCTATCAGCTTTTCCTTCATATCCTTGTGCTCGGGTTCTGGCGTGGAGAGTAAGAGAGAATGCGCCGCCTTTCAGGGCCTCTTCAGCAAACTCAAGGTAGTTTATAGAGCAGGAATCCCAACCAAGTCTGAATTTCACAGAGACGGGGAGTTTTGTTTCAGTGACCAATGTCTCTACTATTTCTCTGATTTTCTTTTTATCTTTCATCAGTGCGGAACCCGCACCTGTCTTTACAACCTTTGGAACAGGGCAGCCACAGTTGATATCTATCCAGGTGGGATTATATTTCAGAAGATTTGGGATACAGCGATAAAAGGGATCCTTATCAGGACCGAATAACTGTACTACAAGCCTCTTTTCTCCATCGGCTCTTTCCAATAGTTCTTTTGTCTTCTCTCCATCTCTGGCAAGGCCCTCGGCGGAAACCATCTCTGTGACGGTAATGTCTGCGCCCATACTGAGTGCAATATCTCTCATTGCTTTATCTGTATAACCGGCCAGTGGAGCCAGAATAAGCTTATTATCCGTATGCATAAGTATAGAATAATCTATTGGAAGGCAAAGGAAAACATCTCTTAACTTGCATCTTATCATTCTAAATGTTAACTTTTCTTACATGAAGAAAAAGTATGAGCGTGAAGATGACAGCGCCTATGTATATGTAGTGAAGAATCCATCATACAATGATGTATGTCTAGGGGCTTGGGATAGCATCATATACCCAGGTACTCCTGTGGTTTATGATACGAAGTTCGGACTTGACCTTGGTATAGTGGTTGGGGCCGCTCCGATTTCCACAGGTGGATATGAGCCAGGAGCTACAGAAGCAAGAGGTGCTTGTCTCCATTTTGGAAGTGAAAAAGAGACCCAGAATTATAATTGCGACGAGAATGAGCATCAGTGTTCATCTTGCTTCGGCTGCCAGAGTGTAAAGGAGCCAAAGAAGATCCAGGTTGATGGAGATGTTCTTTGGATTGACCATTTGGCAACTCCTGCTGAAATGGCGAAATATGAAGAAAACTCTTCAAAAGAAGATGCGGCTCTTGCTGTCTGCAGAGAGAAGATATTGAAGCACAACTTGAATATGAAGCTGATCACAGCACACTTTCTCCTTGGAGAGCCTAAAGTGATCTTCTTCTTTACTGCTGAAGAAAGGGTGGACTTCAGAGATCTTGTAAAAGACCTGGTTGCCGTATTCAGAATGAGAATAGAGTTGAGACAGATTGGGGTCAGAGATGAGTCCAGACTCATTGGAGGACTCTCAGTCTGCGGTAGAGACTATTGTTGCCATGCAATGACAAGAGAGATGGAGCCTGTGACCATCAAGATGGCCAAAGAACAGAACCTCTCACTGAACTCTGCAAAGATATCAGGGCCATGTGGAAGGCTCCTTTGCTGCCTCGCATATGAGTACGACTACTATATGGAGGAAAAAGCTGGCGTGCCGCCTGAAGGAACAAAACTAAAGATTGATAGAGATATATGGAGAGTAAACGAAGTCAACATTCTCTCAAGAAAACTTACCTGTGTTACATTGGACGGAAGACAGATTTTCATTCCTTTCGATGAAGTCTACTTTGATGGTGAGACGGGTTTTTGGGAGGTATATCAAGATTATCAGGATGAGCTTTTCAGTGGGGAGTAATTAAAACACAATTTCTTCTGATAATTCGAGATATTCTGTTGACCCATTCTATTCTTTATGGTAATTTCTTTAATCGTCGCAATTAGCGAATTATTATAATCTATTTTTGATAGTACATCTTTTGGAGGAATATAATGTCAAGCAAGTCCGTAGAGAAGAGAGATCGTCAGAACGCAAAGCGCCGCCTCAGAAACCGTGCAGCAAAGAGCACATACCGCACAGCTGTAAAGAAGTTCGAGGCTGAGATTGCTGCTGGCGATAAGGCTAAGGCAGAGGCAGCAATGGCAGAAGCTGCAAAGCTTCTCGATTCTGTCGCTGGAAAGGGTATCATTCACAAGAACACAGCTAGCAGAAAAAAGAGCAGAATGGCTAAGGCTCTCGCAAAACTTGCCTAAGCGATAAGAAACAGGAGAAGGCGAAATGCAGGAAAAGCTAACTAAGGCCGCCATCATTGAGAACCTTCACAATAAGCTTGGTTACAATAGGATGGAGATTCATTGTGTCATCGATGAGCTCTTTGAAGAGATCAAGGATGGCCTAAAGGATAGTCGTATTATTGAGCTCCGTGGTTTCGGAACATTCGAAGTTCGTGTTAGAAAGGGAAGAGCTAAGGCTCGCAATCCTAAGACAGGTGAAGTCGTTGCAGTCGAGAAACATGGCGTAGCTATTTTCAGACCTGGAAAGGAACTCAAGGATTTTGTCTGGGATATTACAGACGGCGAAGAAGAATGATTCTTGGAGATGATCGTTTGAATAATTTCAAGAGTAGAAGGAGCCTCAGAACATTGTGTTCTGAGGTTCTTGTGTTGTTGGCATCGGCTTTTGTTTTAGCTATGGCTTTCCCTGGTTTCATGACAGACGGCGGGATTGCACCATTAGTTTTCATTGCACTAATTCCAGTTTTCATGGTAATCAGGAACACTACTTGGAAGTGTGTCTGGTTTCATGGCTTTATTTTCGGCTTAGTCTATTATTTTTTCTTTAACTATTGGCTTAAGGGATTCCATTCGTTGGCTATCGTAATAGCACCTGTCATCAAAGGAGGAGAGATGTGTCTTCTCTTCCTGGCCCTTAAGGCTGTAGACGAAGCATTCCCCAAAAAAGGGTATATATTCAAAGGCGCTGTTTGGGCTGCATATGCATTCCTGGCTGAAAACTGGTTTGCAGGGTACCCCTATGGAAATATTGTCTATGCCCTCTATCCATACAGAGTTTTGTATCAGATAGCTGATATTACAGGAATATGGGGAATAATATATCTCCTGGTTTTCCCACAGGCCCTTGCAGCCGATTATCTCTTGCCATGGATAGGGAAAGAAGCTCCTAAGTTTAAGACTTGGCTGAAGTCCAACTTAATTCCTCTCATTGTTTGGGCTGTTCTTGTGATGGTTTCAATAATTTATGGCATATTTGCCCTCAATTATTGGACAGACAGGGAGCCTAGCTCTACTATCAAGATTGCCGCTGTCCAGCATAACCACGATTCCTGGAAGGGTGGTTATAAGACATATAGAAGCAATTTCAATAATCTCAAGAGGTATACTACAGAGTCTCTCGCTACTGATCCGGATTTAATAATCTGGTCGGAGACTGCATTTGTGCCTTCTGTCGCTTGGCACACTACATATGATGCTGAAGGGACTGTTTGGGAAGATATCCATGATCTGACCATAGATTTTGTAGATTATGCAGAGTCTATAGGTGTTCCTCTCCTTACAGGAAATCCAAAGAGCGTAATTGCTGATCCTACACAGCCTCCATATGACGAAGAGGGAAATAAAAACAGTAAGGAATACAATACTGTCATACTCTTCCAGGATGGAGAGATAAAGGGTGAGTATATAAAGCAGCATCTTGTTCCATTTACTGAGCATTTTCCATATGAAAAGCAGCTGCCTTGGCTCTACAAACTCTTGAAGGCTATGGATTATAACTGGTGGATACCTGGAACGGAAGCAACAGTATTTGAACTCAATGGTGTACATTTCTCTACACCTATATGCTATGAAGACTCTTTCAGCGTCCTTAATGCAGAGTATGTGGCATCTGGGGCAGAGATTATCATCAATATGACTAACGACAACTGGTCAAAGAAGGCTTCTGCAGAATGGCAGCATGCAGAGATTGCCGCTTTCAGAAGCGTAGAGACTAGAAAGTCTATGATCAGGGGAACAAACAGCGGTATTACATGTCTTGTTGTTCCTACAGGAGAAATTCAGGATCCAATGGAACCATTTACGATGGGAACCCACACATATACCGTCCCTGTCTATAGTCAGGAAGGTTACCCTAATACATTTTACGTAAACCACATTGACCTCTTTGCCAAGATTGCAATCTACATAAGTGAAGCAGTATTGGCTTATTGGCTAGTTAAGAAGCTCTACTTCTTGTATTTGAATATCAAGAAGAAAAAGGAGGCGGAGAATGACTAAGGCAAGTTTAATTGTCATCGGATCAGAGCTCACTAGAGGAATAATACAAGACAAACATACTATCCTCGTCTCCCATGAGCTTTCACGAATGGGGATACATTTCTCTGAATCTGTAGTTATTCCCGATGACGGAACTATAAGGGAAGTATTGGGAGCCCTCTTGAGGAACAATGACATTGTCTTATTGACAGGAGGCTTGGGGCCGACTACCGACGATATGACACGCTCAGCCATTGCAGAGGCTGCGAGAACTGAGCTAGTGAGAAACGAGGAGGCCTGGTCTCATCTTGTAGAGACTCTTAAAGACAGGGCATATGGAGCCAATGAGAAGCAGGCTTTCATACCAAGAGGTTTTAATCTGATTCCAAACCCATTCGGTACAGCTCCGGGTTTCTGGGGGAAAGTCAACGATACTCTTGTGGTCTCTATGCCAGGGCCTCCAAGAGAAATGGAGCCTATGTTCCGTTCTTCTGTACTTCCTCTGTTAAGAAAGAATCTTGGAATGAAGGAAGAAGAGAGAGACGAATACTCAACCTTCCTTATTTCTGAAGCCAAACTGGAAGAATTGACCAGAACAGCAGATCCATCTTTGGATTGGGGCACAAGATTCCAGGACTATAGAATCTCTCTTTATGTTTCCGGTGGAGACAAGACAAAGCGCCAGGAAGCAATAAAGAAGCTGAGAGAGATGACAGGGAGAGAAAGAGTGGTGGAAGGAGATAAGACTGCTCTTGGAATTCTTGTAGAGGAATTGAAGAAAAGAGGGGAGACCATCTCCTGTGCAGAGAGCTGCACTGGAGGCCTTGCTGCTTCCAATCTTACATCCCTCCCTGGATCTTCCTCCTATATGATGGGCTCAGTCACTTCTTATTTCCTATCCGTAAAAGAGAAAGTATTGGGAGTAAAGAAAGAGACGTTGGCGGAATATGGAGCAGTATCGGAAGAGTGTGCTCTTGAGATGGCCGATGGAGTAAGAAGAGTAATCTCATCTGATTGGGCTTTCTCTATTACAGGTGTGGCGGGCCCCGATAAAAGTGAAGGGAAAGAAGTGGGGACAGTATGCTTGGGCTTCAGCGGTAAAGATAGGGAGAGTGTTGCTGTTACTATCCATCTCTTCTCTTTTGGGCGGGAAAGCATAAGGCGACGAAGCACTGCCGCAGCTTTCATATTGATGAAGGCATTTATGAAAGGTGAGAATATAAAAGACATAGTCCAGGGATGGACGGTATTCTAAAAATAGAGGGCTGGAAAAACCGGCCCTCTTAAGATTACAGATTAATCAGTTAATCGATGTACTCTTCATCTGACTTATCGGGAGTTTGTAGATGACATATGCAATTGCAGTCATGATTACTCCAAATACAAAGGCCATAATAGCTTCTGTGTTGTAGCTGGTGGGACTGAAAATGACATGTAGTCCGTCATCAAGGACGAAGGTGCTACTTACCATATTAGATGCCTTCTCGTATAGCCAAGACATAAAGATAAGGAACACAACTACAACAGCGACACTTAAAGGAGGACGACAAGTTGTAGAGAGAGCGGAGGAAACACAACCTACGCCGAACATCAAAGTACAGGCTAGAGTGATGTAGAGGCATGTAAGAAGCATGGAAGCGAACTCAAGTGTTCCTGCAATAAGCCCTGATATCGTCCCGATTACTGCAAGGCCGAGGAATGTAAGAATAAGCGTCATACCCTCGACTAACATCATTCTAAGGAAAGCTCTGTCTCTTGTAAGACCCATGAACATATATAGACGCATATACTGAAGAACCAATGCACCTAATACTATATGAGTGATTACTTCGACTACAGCAATGGATTCAAGTGTGCCTGAGAAGAATACTGAGAACACAGGGATTCCTTCTCCTATTTGTCTTCCGATTGTATATAAGAGGATCGGAATGAATACCATAACTATCAAGGCAGCTATAGCTCCAGAACACAATACGCTTAGAAAATAATCTTTGATTACGACTCTATCTTTACTTTTCATTATTCGCCATCCTTTGTCATTTCAACAAAATATCTTTGGAGATCAACGTTTTCGACTTTCACTCCTTCTTCTTCCACTTCGCCTTCCGTCATTACTTTTGCTTGTCCAAGAATGGTTGAGCGAGACAGAATCTTCTTTCCTTCTATCGCTTTCTCGACTTTGTCTTTCTCTCCAGACACCATCTTTACGTTACAGAGGAGAGTATCTTTGTCTCCTTCCCTCAACAGTTTCCCTTGGTCAATAATTATGACTTTGTCCACAAGAGGTGAAATCTCTTCTATTAAGTGTGTGGCTACGACAAAGCATCTATCTGGGGAGAAGGAAGCAAGTAGCTCCTCGTAAAACAACTCTCTATGGTTTGCATCAAGCCCTAGAATAGGTTCGTCGAAGAATACATATTCTCTATTGGAAGCCAGACCCAAGATATCTTTGAATATAGTTCTGTAGCCGGTTGAGAGCTTTTCCCACTTCTTGTTTACATCAAGTTTAAACTTCTTTGATAACATAAGGGCCTTCTCTTCGGAGCCCACTCCCATGTCATCCATCATTTTGAAGACGTTCTTTAGTTTTGTAGAGGAAGGAAGCATATTCTCGTCTCCTACTATCGTTATTCTTTCAAAGTCTTTCGGACTCTTTCTGACTTCGTTTCCATCCAACAAAACAGATCCTTCATTTTGATAGAGTCTATTTCCGATACACTTGATCAGTGTAGATTTGCCAGCTCCGTTTCTTCCCAATAGACCGATAATGTGTCCTCTTTCAAAGGAACAAGATACCCCATCCAATGCCTTTGTAGTGTGAAATGATTTCTTTATATCTTTAATTTCTATGCTCATCTTTCTTCTCCCATAATCAAGAGCGCTATCTCTTTTTTGTCCATTCCAAGTCTTTTCGCTTCCTCTAACATTGGTGAAAGATACTTGTCCTTAAACTCTTTCTTTCTTCTTTCTTTGATCCTTTCTTTCGCTCCGTCTTTGACAAACATCCCGATTCCTCTTCTTTTTTCCAACAAGTCCATATCCAACAACAAGTTCATTGCCTTAAGCACAGTGGCTGGGTTTATGTGGAGGGCCACACTCAACTCGGTAGTGGAAGGTATTGCTTTCCCTTCCTCATAGGTGCCAAGGAAAATGTCATCTTCCAACGCCTTTGCCAATTGCTGGAATATAGGACTGTCATCTTTAAATGTGTAGTTCATTTTTCTCCTTAATTGGTTAGTTACTCAACTAATTAACCAATTATCACAAAAGAAAAGAAAGTGTCAATAGAAATCTGAAGAAATAATTAAATTGATGTTCAAAATAGGTGTATGATTAATTATCTTGCTTGCTTTAGAAAAAACATAGTATATAAATGACGGTTAGGAGTTGACTATATATGTTCAA
>JALFCJ010000287.1 GCA_022771185.1 Spirochaetales bacterium
TAGAGCCTTATTCCATCCACGGTTCCTCGCTTAATACAATAAACCTTCCTAATAGTCTTACTACTATTCGAGAAGGTGCTCTTAGCTATAATAGGGATCTATCTACAATAAGCATCCCTGAAAGAGTGACTATTATCGAACCAGCTACTTTTGTTTTCAGTAGTCTCAAAGAAATAAAAGTGGAAGAAAACAATAAGAACTATGTAACAAAAGATGGAGTACTCTTTAATAAGGATCTATCAACTTTGATATACTATCCTTCATCAAAACCCGTCACTGAGTATTCTATTCCGTCTGGTGTAACAAGAATTGAAGACTACGCTTTCTTTGGGAATCCTAATCCTATGCTTCAGAAAATAATAATCCCAGCTTCTGTAACGTCAATCGGTAATATTGCTTTCTTCTATTACTTTAATTATGCCATCCAAGAAATCATCATTAATAAGCCAGAAGGCTCGATTAGTGGGGCTCCTTGGGGTGCAATGTATGCCAAAATTACATGGCAAAACGAAACTTAATAAGAGCATGGTCCGGAGGCAAAATCAACCTTCGGACCATTTTTTACTACTCTAAATATCATCCAAATAGCGTATCTTTATATGGAGACTCAAGAGTCTCTGGAAATACGTGTTTTTCTCCCTTCTTATAGATACGAGAGAAGAATCTTGCTGCTACATCATCGTCAAATAATACTTCTCCACATAGCCTGGAGAATAACTTACCACAGGTTTCAGCATCTGCCAGGGCATTATGTGCATCATATTCCCATCCCAAGTCTTCAGCCAGGGATGTAAGCTTATAACTTCTTCTACCCTTCCACAGTTTTCTTGAAAGGGAAAGGGTGCAGAAATACTTATAAGGAGGAACTCCCAAATTCCAAGCAACAAGAGTATGCCTTAGGACGTTCATGTCAAACTGGGCATTATGAGCGACAAGGGGGTCATTTTTAATAAACCCGCTTATCTCAGGCCAAAGGTCAAGAAGCGTCGGTGCTTTTGATATCTCAACTGGAGAAAGATGATGAACTTGAGTGCATACATCGTCAAACTGCAGCACAGGTGGCCTAATGAGTGAATACCAAGAATCTAGTTTCTCTCCTTCAGAATCGAACCTGACAAGACCAAGAGCGCATGCGCTGTCCATTCTGCATGCTGCAGTTTCAAAGTCTATGGCAACATAGTTCATCAGTTATAAGCCTCACTTGCCATATATAAAGTTCCTGAAACAGAGATGGATGCAGAACTACCCTTCTCGATAAAGCACACTTCTCCCTTCTCTAGCTTAACCATCTTTTCGTTCTCTCTGACTTCTGCTCTTCCCTTCTCTACAATTACTATTGCGTCTATTTCTCTTGGGATAGAAAAAGTACCGTCATCTAAACGGGAAAGCATAAAGTCAGAGGAAGGAGTAAGGTAGTTGACGATTCCATCTTTCTTTCTTTTTTCTACGTTACTTGGAGTAGATGATCCAAAGTAAAGAAGAGAAGAAAGCTCTTTGAGATCTATTCTCTTTGGGGTAAGACCACCCCTCAAAACATTGTCAGAAGCTGTCATCAACTCCATACCATTACCTTTTACGTAAGCATGAAGAGTATCAGGCTCTAGATATAAAGCCTCTCCTGGAGCTACGTGCACAACATTCATCATGAGGGGAAAGACACAACCGATATCACCAGGATACTCCTTGAGGACAGTGGTGATCACACCCTCAGTGGTGTAATATTCACCCTCATTCTTTGCTTTTCCTTTCTTCTCTATATTATCTCCAAGTTCTTCTAGAACAGAGTTTTTATCTTCTTGGGACAAGCCAAAAAGGGAAAGGAATAGATCCTTAATATCTTTCTTTCCTTCTAAATAATTCTGAAATGAAAGAGGAATGTATTCATCGAGAGCCTTTACTGCCTCATCAAAGCTCTTGAAGCCACAAAGAGCAGTAACAGGAGTGAGGGCACATAACACTTCTGCCTTCTCGTTGTCATCTTGATAATTATGAGGTTCTCCCTTTGCTCTTAGCTCTTCTTCCTTCTTCCAGCCTTCTTTTGCCTGAACTTTGTTTGGATGGCACTGGAGAGAAAGTGGAGAGTCTATTGCCAATACTTTAAATAAGAATGGAAGCCTTCTTCCAATCACATCTGATAAATTCTTTCCCTCTGTCACAGCTTCTCCGCTAGGATGGGTGCCCATCCAATACTCAGCCTGAGGCTTATCACTTACTTCATAGCCAAGTAGAGAAGGAAGAAAATCATTATTTCCCCATGCGTATTCTTTTACTACGCCTTTAATCTTCATAATAGCCATGAAATAAGAATACACTATAAATCGATTGAGAAAAAGAATGAGACACTCGTTTTCTATATTGCAAAACTTCTTCAACGAAAATATGATTGTTCTATCTTGCGGCATTAGCACAATGGTAGTGCACCGGCTTCCCAAGCCGAGTACGCGGGTCCGATTCCCGTATGCCGCTACATTTATTCAAGTTTAGATTTAACTAATTAAAATTTTTTCACAAAGTAGATGACAACACTCATTATCCATATTAACATAACCACAGGGTTAAGGTTTGAGCTGATATTGATTCTCAACCCCTCAACAGATTGTGTAGCCTATAAAGCTTCACATCGCATGTTAGTCATTTTTTCATTTCAACAAGCTTATGCTTAAAGAGGTACTTCTATGGAATTTGATTTGCCTGTACTCAGAAATTTTTATGATGAGATATACGCTCCTTCCCTTCAGCTTGGAGGTCAGGCGTTCCTTATGGCTCTTGCAGCTCGTGATAAGTACTGCCTTCCAGGAGAAGATTATGTCATGTGCAACAGAACAGAAATGCTTGCAAGGGAATATGCTGAACACGATGACTTTGAAGTATTCGTAGCAAAGCTACACCGTCTAGTAGGCAATGATTACTCCTATCTAGACAAGAACAGGAAACCTATCCCAGAGCATCTAAAAGTCCTCTATGTTGCAGTGAACCCTGTGGACCTAATGTCTGCATATTGCCTCTTTACAAAGAAGCTTGCAGATCGAAATGAAGAACTATTGAAGAGTAAAAACAGGCCTTTATCAGCATATACAGTAAACGGACTATGGACAGCGTCTATGCAGACTTGTCCCTCTCTGCGCAAATGGTTCGATTTTGATATAGATTTAAAGAAAGATGGATTGAACCCCCAGGAGCTTGCAACGATGGTCTCTGAAACAATGAAAGATATATTTCCTGAAGCAGTCTACAGGATTATTATCACTCACGGTGGAATCCATATGCTGGTAGCCAACACCAACATGTCACGCTTCTACAATCCACAGACCATTACAGAAATGCTAAATAAAGCATTCAAAAATATGTGTGAAGAAATCAAGCTAAATAAGAATGGCTTAATTCCTTGTCCCGGAACAATGCAGGGAGGCGTCATGGTCAAATTTCTCTGATACGCAGTTTTTATCTCTGATATAAGCGGTACTAGATTACTACGAGATAAAAAAGAACAAACAATCGTTTTTCGAGATACATATTAGAAAAATCACAAATATGCATCGTTATCTCCATGCCCTAGTCCATTGACGCTTTATTTTACTCTACTTATATTATTATCTATCAACAAAATTCATCGCACAGATTAAGTGCAAAGGCGGGTTTTAACCTGATGGACGCAGGCCCTAGTAGCCATTATTGTATTGAATCATCGGATGAGGTTCCTCCTCTCACCTTAGAAACAAGAAAAGGAGAGGAAGCATGACAGTACAGTCTACAATCATTCTCCAGATCCTTCTTATTCTTGTTAACGCGTTTTTCGCAGGAACAGAGATAGCTGTAATTTCTCTCAATACTATCCAGCTTAAAAAAGAAGCTGAAGAGGGAGATAAAAAGGCAAAGAAACTGTTGTACATGGTTGAAAACCAGTCAGGTTTTCTTTCCACAATACAGATCGGCATCACGCTTGCAGGATTCTTGGGAGCTGCTTTCTCAGCAGATGTTCTCTCAGAACACCTTGTAGCTTGGCTCAAGAGTATAGGATGCCCAGGCTCTATTTCCCTTCTGAACACTCTTGCCGTCATTTTGATCACCGTGGTCATATCTTTCTTCACATTGATCTTCGGAGAATTAGTGCCAAAAAGAATAGCTCAGCAGAAGTCAGAAGAATGGGCTAGAAAGGCAATCGGCTTTATTTCAGGCCTTGCTGTGTTCTTCAAGCCTATGGTGGCTTTTCTCTCTTTCTGCACCAACCTTATTCTTACTATCTGCCATATGAAGACAGATGGAGAAGAAGAGGAAGTAACGGAAGAAGACATCAGACTCATGGTCGATGCATCAGGAGAAAGCGGGAAGATCGAGGAAGACGAAAAAGAATGGATTCAGAATGTATTCGAATTCAATGACATCGCTGTTGATGATGTCATGACAAGGGACGCTGACACTTACTGGATTCAGGAAAATGACAGTGAAGCTACAGTATTGAAAGCCATCAGAGACTCAGGATACTCACGTTTCCCTGTGTATGGCGAAGACCATGATGATATTAAAGGTATCATAATAGCCAGAGAGTTCCTTCTTAACCTTTCATCCAACAAAAAGAAGCCATTCAAAGATCTTATCAGGGCTCCTTATTTGGTTCCTGATTCAATCCATGCAGATAAGCTTTTCTCCGACATGCAGGCAAATAAAGTCCATATGGCCATCGTAATCGATGAATATGGATCCTTTGCAGGTATAATCACGATGGAGGACTTGTTGGAAGAGATTGTAGGCAACATATACGACGAGTTCGATGAACAGGAAGAAGCAGAGATAGTAAAGGTGGGAGAAGGAAAATGGAGTGTTAGCGGAGATACTCTAATCGAAGACCTGGACAAAGAGACAGGCCTCGATATTCCTGAAAGCGAAGACTACGACACTATCGGAGGCTTAGTCCTTTCAACACTCTCTACAATCCCGGAAGATGGCTCAAAGCTTGATATCGAGACAGATGAAGTCAAGATTCATGTACTTTCTGTCAAGGAAAGAAGAATTGAAAGAGTGGAAGTTGAGAAAAAGAACAAAGAACTCACTCCACCATCTGAAGAACAAGACCACGAATAAGGAAACGAATTGTTTCATCTGGCTTTTCCAAGTCTGGAATCAAAAAAAGGTGAAGAACAGCCAGATATCCATCTTCAAATGACTTTATATCGTCTTCATTCTCTATTGAGAAATATGAAAAGAGAGTATGAAAAACACTTCTTAGTGTATCTGTCAGGTCCTTGAGCCTAATCTCAGGGACCTTTCTTTTTATTAAGGCCAAGTTTTCTTCATCAAGGAAGCGAAAGATGCCCTCATCCCTGAATCGCTTTGCTATGGTGACAAAGACAGTAGTAAGTGATGTAACGATATGGTTCTCATCCAGATTCTGAAGCATCTCGAGATACATCTCTTCCAAACTATCTGCAAAAGACTTTATGCAATCTAAGAACAATTCTTCTTTTGATTCATAAAACAGATAAAAGGAGCCTTTTGCCAAATGAGAAAGCCTACAGAGCTCATCTACTGTAGTCTTTCTCACTCCTACCCTCGCCATTTCCTTCATGGCACTCTTCTGCAATGACGAAATAATATCTAATCGCTCTTTCTCACTAAATATCTTGGGCATAACTAAACCATAATGACTAATTTATTCTTTTTAGTCATTTTAAATGCAAAAATCGCAGTTTTACAACAAAAATTTTCCTAATCTTTCATTTTTTTCTTTTGCTTTACCCCAAAACACCCCTTAGACTTTATATAGACTAAAAAAGGAGACACAAATGGCTGCAGTAAGTCTTAAGAACATCTGCAAGATCTATGATGGTGGCGTCAAGGCTGTTGATAACGTCAACATCGAGATCGAAGACAAGGAATTTGTTGTTCTCGTTGGTCCTTCCGGTTGTGGAAAGTCCACAACACTCAGAATGGTTGCAGGTCTCGAGGACATCTCCTCAGGTACACTTACAATCGACGGAAAGGTCATGAACGACGTTCCTCCAAAAGACAGAGACATCGCAATGGTATTCCAGAACTATGCTCTCTATCCTCACATGACCGTTTATGACAACATGGCATTCGGTCTCAAAATCAGAAAATTCCCTAAGGAAGAAATCGACCAGAGAGTCAGAGAGGCTGCAAAGCT
>JALFCJ010000041.1 GCA_022771185.1 Spirochaetales bacterium
CATCATGCCGAGAAATTGCAGCAGGAACCAGCGTCGATGTAATCGAAATCGATGGTGCATCAAATACATCTGTCAACGATATAAGAGCAATCAAAGAGGAAGTGTTATTTCCTCCTCAGTCATCTCGTTACAAAATCTACATCATCGACGAAGTCCATATGCTCTCAACTTCTGCCTTCAACGCTCTCCTGAAGACAATCGAAGAGCCACCTGAGTATATTATTTTTATCTTTGCAACCACTGAGCTTCAGAAAGTGCCGGCAACCATCAGGTCTAGGTGTCAACAGTTCAGATTCCAGCTTATCCCTCAGGAACTGATTCAGTCTTGTCTTAAGAGTGCTGCAGATGATCTATCTATAGAAGCAGATGAAGATGCCCTATTTTGGATAGCAAAAGAAGCCACTGGCAGTATGAGAGACGCATATACTCTCTTTGACCAGGTTGCTGCTTTCTCAGGAAACCACATTACACTACAAAAAATAAGAGAGCGCCTCAATCTTGCAGGATTCTCAAAGATATGCGAAATAGTCTCGCTTTCTGTTTTGGGTACCCCGGATAAGGCAATAGAAGTACTCTCTTCTCTATTTGAAGCTGGAGTATCTCCAGAGCAGATAGTAAAGGACAGTGCCGATTTCTTCAGAACAATTCTTCTCTATAAGACAGGCATTCGTCGTCCTTCTCTTTTGGGAGTATCTGAAGACGACATCCCTAAAGAGCTTGTAGATGCTCTATCAAAAGAACAGATTGAAGCTGCACTTAAAGCTGAGATGGATTTATATAGAGATATGAGATACTCCATCTCACCTAGATTCGAAGTGGAGCTAATGGTATCACGACTCTCTTCTCTTTCTTCTCTTGTGTCTGGAGAATCATTGATGCAAGAAATTAAGAAAATGAGGGAAGGTATTGCTGAAGGCAGAGTAATCGTCAAAAAAAAAGTTGAGAGAGTAATCGCCAAAGAAGAGGTTTCTGCTCCTCTCATGAATAAAGAAAGAATTGAAACAAAGGAAGAAACAGAGCCTAAAGTAGTATATTCAGAGTCCAAACCAGTAGAAGAAGCTGTCGTTAATAATCCTGCTCCTATAGAGGAACCGGCAAATAAAGCCATTGATATCTCTCTTATTCCTCTTATTCAAGATGAACTTAGATATATGGGTAAGAGCGTGGAATCAAGGTACATCCTGGCAGCTACTGCTATTGAAGACAATGGCGACAACACTATACTCATTACTATGGGGCAGGCTTTCCAATATAACTCTCTTCTTCCTTCCATCTCCCATTTGTCAAAAGCTGTGGGTAAGATTATCGGAAGAAATGTAAGTGTCAGATTAGAGTTGTCAATACAAAAAGCAAATGAAAGAAAAGCTTCTCCAAAGATGGAAGCATTAAAATCCATTTTCGGGGGTAGTATAGAATTTAGAGAAGTTGCAGCCATTACAACAGAGAAAGAAGAAACACCAGAAAAGGAGGAGAGGACCAATGATGAACAATCCCTTCGAATTTATGAAGCAGATGGGGACTCTGGAAGCCCAGATGAAGACGATTAAAGAACAACTTGCCACCGTCACAGCTACAGGAAACGCAGGAGCAGGAATGGTTGAAGTCACAGTAAACGGTGACCATAAAGTGGTATCGATAAACATCAACGACATAATGCTCGCTCCAGAAAACAAGGGTATGATCGAGACATTGGTCGCTTCCGCCTTCAACGATGCAAATGATAAACTCACTTCAGCTATCGAAGACTTCACAAAGAGACAGTTACAGAACTTAGGGCTTGGAGGATTTCAGGCATGACGGCCATTGATGAACTCGTAAAGCTATTGAAGAAGCTTCCTGGAATGGGAGAGAAGTCTGCAACCAGACTTGCATACCACCTTATCGCTACAGACTCCAACTTTAACAAAGCTTTAGGAGAATCAATATCAAAGCTTCAGGAAAAGATTCATCCATGCCCCATCTGCGGATGTTACACAGAGGGAGAGAAGTGCCCATACTGCGACGATGAGAACCGTGATAAAACCATCCTCTGCGTAGTCGAGCAAGCTCAAGATACTCTCTCAATCGCACAATCCGGGGTATATAACGGCCTCTTTCACGTACTTGGTGGAGCCATAAACCCCATCAATGGTATAGGACCTGGTTCATTAAGACTAAAAGAACTAAAAGAGAGAATCGAGAATGGAAACTTTAGGGAAGTGATAATAGCCACAAACCCTACAGAGGAAGGAGATACTACAGCTCTATTTATCAGACAGCTATTGTCTCCGTTTGAAAACTTAACCCTTACTCGTCTTGCTTCAGGAATTCCTATCGGCGGCGATCTAGGGTATGTAGATAAGCTCACTCTCGCTCGTTCAATGAGAGAAAGAATCAAGCTCTGATAGCCCTGTTTTAATCATCATCACCAACACCCCGATAATCACCAGAAAGAGTGACGGAAATAAAAGAAGGTGAGGTTTTGTAAATAAGAAGGAACGGGCTTCAGATAGTAGTGCACCCAGTGTGGGTATGGACCTGTCTATTCCAATTCCCAAAAAAGAGAGTGCAGACTCAGAGAGAATGGATGTCATCATAGTCGTAGCCCACTCTTCTCTCATTATTGGAAACAACGAAGGAAGAATATGAAAGAATAGTATTCTTCCTTTTTTTAATCCCAAAGCATCCAAAGCCATAATATATTCTTCACTCTCTATCTCCTTCACTTTCGTCTCCAAGACTCTGAAAGAAGAGAATGTACAGCTAATGATCAGAGCAATGACCACACTAAATATACTTCCTCCGAAAAAGGAAGCAAATAATAGGCCTACAAGGACAGTAGGAATAGATTTAAAAGCAGAGACTAAAGTAAGAAGAATAGTTCTAAGTGTCTTATTTCTAAAAGACAAAATAGCAAAGAGACTAGAAGCAGTCACAGATATAGAAGAGACAATAACACTTATCGTTATCGATACAACAGTTGCAAAACACACTCTCTGAAAGAGATCCCTTCCTAGGGTATCGAAGCCAAATATGTGAGAAAGAGATGGAGAAGCTAATCTCAAATCTCCATTTACGTTCCCCCTCCCCATAAACACCAGACAGAAAAGAAGGAGCAGCAACAAAAGCGAGAAACATACTTTAAGCTTTCTCATATGCTCTCCTTCTTCTTGGATCAACTGCATCTGACAACAAATCAGAAATTAGAAAAACAAAGGACACAAGAAATGCCACTACCATTACACATGTAGAAACAAGAGAAGCGTCCCTCTCCAAAGCCCCCTTCACCAGAAGAGACCCGATTCCAGGAAGAGCAAATACATTCTCCACAACACAAGAACCCCCAAAGGCAGTTGCCATGCTATCGGAGACAAGAGTGAAGAAAACAGGAAGAGAGGGTTTGAGAGACGATGATATTACAAGCCTATTTTCCTTCATTCCCTTTGATAGAGCAGTATTTGTATATGGCATATCCAGGCTCTCTTTCAGTGTAGTGTACATAATTCTCATCATAATTGAAGAGTGAAGAAGAGAAAGAGTGAGAGATGGAAGAAATAATGACCTAAAATGAGAAATAAAGCCATTATTTATTCTTGAATAACCAGAGATAGGAAATAGTTTTAACCACAAACTAAATACCATAACTAATATAAGAGAAGTAAGAAATGACGGTAGAATAAGGAAAACAGAGGATAAAGCATTAATAAGCTTTCCTTCTCCCTGCCTTCTTTTTCTCAGTGTAAAGAAAACAACTAGAGACGAGAATAGTGTTGAAAACAGTATTGAATAAAATGAGAGGGAAAGAGACACAGGAAGACTATTCATGATTACTTTTCTGATCTCTTCTCCTCCTATTGTCTTACCCCAATCCATTACAAAGAAGGATTTAATAAATCTTAAATATCGAATTAGTATATTGTCATTTAATCCTTTGGCTTCCCTATAATTCTCAATAGCGTCAGAGGAAGCTTCATCTGACAGAACAAAGGATGAGCTGTCACCGAGGGATAGAGAGATCGAAGCAAATACAAATAATGACACTATAAAGAGTGTCATTAAAAACGAGAGAATTCGCCTCAAGATTCTACCAGTCATAACCCTCCACTATCTTTCTATATATGCGTTCCAGAAATAAAAGCCATCCTGAATTATAACATCATTCAAGTTTTTGTTCTTTGCATAGGAGGTTGAGTAATGACCTGGA
>JALFCJ010000156.1 GCA_022771185.1 Spirochaetales bacterium
AACTTTGTCCACCCTTTACCCAGACTTCTTCCAAGTCGTCGCTGATTCTGTACTTTATACCTTGGTAATCAAGCCACTTGAGAGTCATCTTTACATATGGCTTTTCAAATAGAACAGAGCACTTGATGTGGCTGTCGCCAATAGCTAAGGGAGCTCCCAGAAGGAGGCCTGAGAGATACTGACTTGTCTTACACTCTATAGTGCACTCTCCGCCGTCCAAAGGACCACGGATGGAGGCAGGAGGAAAGCCATTTGTGCTTTCTGTCTCTGCCCCGAGGCTCTCCAAAGCATCCAATAAGGGCTTAAGAGGCCTCTTCCTGAGCATATCGTCTCCGTCGATATTTACTTGTATTCCAAGAGAGGAGAGCATAGGAAGAGCGAGATACTCTGTAGTTCCGCTGTTTCCTGCATCTATATTTAACTCGTCCATATCACAAAAGGCATATGTGGCGTCAACTTTAATATCGCCATTGTCGTCGATGGCTACATCGGCGCCCATAGCTTTAACAGCGTTGATACAGGACTCTGTATCATCTGAAATAAGGGGATGTTTGATATATGAAACGCCACGAGAGAAAACAGAGATCAAAAGGGCTCTGATAGTCTGACTTTTAGATGATGGGATCGTTATTTTTCCACTTAGTTTTACAGAAGGTATGATCATGGTTCCATTATATGTAAAAAGAAAAGATAAATAAATCGTAAGAGCTGAAATATAGAAATAACATACATATTTTTATTCAATAAGATGCATAATTATGCGTGGTTCTTGAAATAAACACATGGAATATGGTAAAGTTCGCCCCATATTACCTACGGGTCAAACAGGCAGGCAAAAGCGTGAATACAAAAACTTTAAGTTACATTATCAAGAGAGTATTGCTTGCTGTTCTGACGGTATGGATTGTTTTGACCATTACTTTCTTTGTAATGCACTTTGTTCCTGGCGGACCATTTGCCAGCGAGAAAGCCGTTACGCCAGCAGTTCAGGCTGCGCTTGAAGCCAAGTATGGTCTTGATAAGCCTCTAATGGAACAGTATTGGACGTATTTGGTGGATGCTTTCACTAAATTTGATTTCGGACCATCTCTCAAACAAAGAGGTAGAATGGTCATAGACATCATAAAGGATGGTCTCAAGACATCAGCGAAACTGGGACTTATCGCCGCAGCATGGGCTACCGTTGCAGGTGTCGTTCTCGGCGCTATGGCGGCTTTGAAGAGAAATACTATTCTCGACAGGATCGTCATGGTCATCTCAACCGCCTTCGTGTCTATGCCGTCGTTTATCATGGGATCTCTGTTGCTGCTCTTATTCTCAGTAAAACTGGGACTTGTTCCTGCAAACGGTGAGACAGCCAAGGGCTTGATTCTTCCTATCATCACTCTGGGTCTCTCTCCTATGGCAAACATAATCAGACTTACCAGGTCCAGTATGCTTGATGTTCTTGGTCAGGATTATATCAGGACAGCCAGGGCAAAGGGTGTTGCACCTGCAAAGATCATCTTCGGCCACGCACTTAAGAATGCCTTGATCCCTGTCATCACATATATCGGGCCAATGCTTGCATATATTGTCACAGGAAGCCTTGTCGTAGAGCAGATCTTCGCAGTTCCTGGAATTGGAAGAGCCTTTGTACAGTCAATCATTAACAGAGACTATCCTCTGATTATGGGTACAACCATTGTACTGGCTTCTCTCATCGTCATTATGAATCTCATTTCCGACATCCTCTATAAGATCGTGGATCCGAGAATCGATTTCAGCTGAGGAGGATAGAGATGCTAAATAGAAATAAACCATTCAGCGTTCAGCAGGACTTAGGTGACTTTAGGCCTGCTACAGATAAAGAAAAAGAATATCTTGTACAGATGAGGCCATCTACAACCTTCTTCAGGGACGGCTTGAAGCGTTTCAAGAAGAATAAGGTCGCCATGGTATCATTCTTCATAATCGTAATAATTACAGTGGGCTGTATCGTAATCCCATTCTTCTGGCCATATGCCTACGATACCCAGCTTGGTGTTACACCTGGTAAGCCTGTTGACCCCTCTTTCAAGAACCTTAAGCCATTTGAGTATGGTAAGACGGAGTTGAAGCGAATAGAGGCAGGAGAGAAGGTGTTCCCACATGTATTCGGTACGGATAGTGCGGGGCGTGACTACTTTATCCGTATAGTCTACGGAACAAGAATCAGCCTTGCAGTAGGATTCTTTGCTTCTATCATCGTTCTATTGATCGGACTTACTGTTGGTAGTATCTCTGGATACTTTGGAGGTAAAGTTGACCTCGTGATAATGAGAATCGTAGATATCATCTACTCACTGCCAGATATGCTTATGGTCATCTTGTTGGCTTCTGTAATCAGAGAGCCACTCTCAAAGGTTATGGAAGGAACGGTCTTTGAGAAGATTGGAAGTAACATCATCTCGCTCTTCATTGTATTCGGTCTCTTGTACTGGGTATCTATGTCTCGTCAGATAAGAGGACAGATATTGTCCCTGAGAGAGCAGGAGTATGTTCTTGCTTCCCGAACAGCAGGAGCCAAGGGCAAGTGGGTGATCACAAAGCACCTTCTTCCTAACTGTATTTCCGTCATTATCATTTCTACAGCTCTTCAGATTCCATCTGCTATCTTTACAGAGAGCTACCTGTCATTCCTGGGCTTGGGTGTAAACGCACCGATGCCTAGTTTGGGCTCCCTTGCATCCGATGCCCTCAACGGAATGTACAGCTATCCGTCAAGACTTGTAATCCCTGCAGTCATGATTTCGCTCATCGTTCTCTCCCTCAACCTTTTCGGTGATGGACTGAGAGACGCATTCGACCCGAAGCTCAACGGTTAAGGAGGAAGATATGGCACTATTGGAAGTAAGAAATCTTCAGACAAGCTTCTTTACCGATGCTGGAGAAGTCAAAGCAGTTAACGGAGTATCATTTAACCTTGACCATGGAAAGGTCCTGGGTATTGTAGGTGAGTCAGGTTCAGGTAAATCTGTAACTGCATACTCGATTATGCAGATTCTTGCCTCAACCGGAAAGATCAAGGAAGGCTCATCTATCAAAATCGACGGTCAGGAGCTGGTAGGCGCTGGAGAAAGCGTCATGAAGCATATCAGAGGCGGTAAAGTCTCTATTATCTTCCAGGATCCTATGACATCCCTTAACCCTACTTATTCCATCGGCCATCAGCTTGTGGAGGCTATTATGCTTCACACTGATAGAAATAAGAAGGAAGCTTGGGACAGGGCTGTCGAGATGTTGAAACTAGTCAACGTCAACGAGCCTGAAAAGAGAATGAAGCAGTATCCTTATGAGTTCTCTGGCGGTATGAGACAGAGAGTCATGATTGCCATGGCTCTTGCCTGCGAACCAGATATTCTCATCGCCGACGAACCGACAACCGCCCTGGACGTTACAATTCAGGCTCAGATTCTTGACTTGATGAGGGATTTGCAGAAGAAACTTGGAATGGCAATCATCCTCATCACTCATGACCTTGGAGTTGTGGCTCAGATGTGCGACGAAGTAATCGTCATGTATGCCGGATCCATCTGTGAGCAGGGTACTGCAGACGAAATCTTCTATAACCCAAGACACGAGTATACAAAAGGTCTTTTGAGATCTATTCCTACTCAAGACACTGCAGGTAAGAGACTTCAGCCTATTTCCGGTACTCCTATAGACCTATTGAATATGCCGAAGGGATGCCCATTTGCTCCTAGGTGCGACAAGGCTTTGAAGATTTGTCTATCGGAGAGACCAGAGAGAATGAGAATCAACGACGACCATATTTCAGGTTGTTGGATAAACGTGAAAGATTGTATCGAAGACGGAACTGCAAAAGTTCTAGGAAAGGAGACCCAAGTATGAGCGAAGAAAAGACACTTGTGGAAGTAAAACACCTTAAGCAGTATTTCGACATAAATATGGGTATGTTCAAGACAAAGCCTTTGAAGGCTGTAGATGACATATCTTTCACTATCAAAAAAGGTGAGACTTTGGGCCTCGTAGGAGAGTCTGGATGTGGTAAGACTACTGCAGGTAGATCTATTCTCCACCTCTATAAGCCTACAGCTGGAGAAGTCATATTTGACGGTAAGAAAGTCGATAAGTCCACCATGCAGGAATATAGGACCAAGGCTACAATGGTATTTCAGGATCCTTATTCATCTCTCAACCCACGTATGACTGTTGCAGATATTATCGCTGAGCCATTAGATATCCACAAAATGTACAAGACTAAAGAAGAGAGACAGGAAAGAGTTCTCGAACTGATGAACTATGTCGGTCTCAACAGTGAGCATGCTGCTCGTTACGCCCATGAGTTCAGCGGCGGACAGAGACAGAGAATAGGAATTGCAAGAGCATTGGCTGTAAACCCTGAGTTTATTGTCTGTGACGAGCCTGTTTCTGCCCTGGACGTATCTATTCAGGCACAGGTAATAAATATGTTCGACGAACTTCAGGATAAGTTTGGTCTCACATATCTATTCATCGCCCACGACCTTTTGGTTGTAAGACACATCTCAGATAGAATCGCTGTCATGTATCTAGGAAAGATGGTGGAGCTTGCTCCTGCCGACGAAATCTATAACCATCCTCTCCACCCATACTCACAGTCACTTCTTTCAGCAGTTCCTGAACCAGATCCAAAGAAGGCTAGGGCAAACCAGAGAATAGTCCTTACCGGGGATATTCCATCTCCTCTTAATGCTCCTTCCGGGTGCCCGTTCCGCACTCGCTGCCGCTTTGCCTGCGATAAGTGCAAAGAGAGTATGCCAGAGTTCAAGGAAGTCTCGAAAGGTCACTTTGTGGCATGCCATAGAACAGAAGAAATCAACTGATTCCTCTCTTACACATAGTCCCATAGCTTTAAAAAGTTATGGGATTTTGTTTGCCCTGCATGGGCGTTAACTTGGTGGTGAAAGTCCACTACGGGAGCAGTCTGGCTTGAGAGATAGCCGAACCGTTAGCTGAGGGCAAGGGCGTTGCAGTGATGTAAGGTCTGAATGAAGCCGTAGGCAAAAGTGCGGGCTGATGAACAAAAACCTCATAGTAGGCTTTATGGGTGGATGAATCTGCAAAATGGGATGAAATCCGAGACTGGGCCCGTGGAGTAAATGGGGTGGCCACATGCACTGAAGGTTGACGTTCTTAACAGGGGAGGTCTTGCCGACACCCGAGGCTGCAATATCGCTTATGACGGTGCAGTAACAACGAACGGCAAGAAGTCAGCAGAGGCCGTAGTAGCGGTAAGGGAGTCCGTGAAGGGCCGAACAGTCAAATCTTTTCGATAGGAGGAAAAGTCACGGCACGTACCATTGAGCTCGTTGAGGCGAGGTGATGTGATGGTGCCGTAGAAAGGAGACCAATGAGAGAAGGGAACCCGTTGGAGCCAAATACAAAGCTTTGCGAGAGGATGCTCTCGCCCTATAACCTTGAAGTAGCCGTGCAGAACGTGAAACGAAACAAGGGCAGTGCCGGCGTTGACGGAATGGGTGTCGAAGAAATCGACAGGTTCATGAGGGACGACTGGGCGCGGATTAGGGAACAGATACTCGCAAGGAAGTACAAGCCCAAGCCTGTAAAAAGGGTCGAGATACCGAAGGACAACGGAGGTGTCAGACTTCTTGGAGTGCCGTGTGTAGTGGACAGGGTAATCCAGCAGGCGATGGTGCAGGTTCTGACGCCTGTATTCGAGCCGACATTTTCGGACTTCAGTTATGGTTTCAGACCCAACAGAAGCGCCGAGGACGCGGTGAGGAAGGCACAGGAGTACATGGCAGAGGGGTACAGCCACGTTGTAGACCTCGACCTGTCAAAATTCTTCGACACGGTCAACCATGACCTGTTGATGACTTTTGTAGACCGTACGCTCGATGACAAGGACATACGCAGGTTAATTTACGTATATCTTAAAAGTGGAGTCATGGCGGACGGAAGCTTCACGGCGACGGAGGAAGGGACGCCACAGGGCGGACCATTGTCGCCACTATTATCAAACATCTACCTTACACCTTATGACAAGGAACTCGAGAAAAGAGGACTGAGGTTCGTCAGGTACGCCGACGACTGTAACATCTTCACCAAGAGCAAATACTCATGCAAGAGGGTCAAGGATTCTGTAATCAGATTCCTCGAGAGCAAAATGAAGCTCAAGGTGAACATGGAAAAGACGGAGGCAAGAAGTGCCGTAGGCTCTTCGTTTCTTGGATTCACATTTCTGACGTTGAAAGGAGATGATGGACAGCTGGGCTATTGCAAGCCGAAACAGAAGAAGCTCGATGCCTTCACGAGGAAGATTCGAGAGATTCTGAAAAGGAACCGAGGTGTATCGATTCAGAGGATTGTAGCTGAACTGAACGCCTATCTGAGAGGGTGGATTAACTACTACGCCAGGAGCAACATCACGAGTTGGCTCCGCAGCAAGGCAAGTTGGATACGCAGGAAGATATGGTGCTACCTATACAAGCAGTGGAAGACCAAAGGAAACAGGATAGCCAAGCTGAGAGAGATGGGTTCATCCGAACGATGGATAAGGGGATGGGGATATACACTAGGAATCCAAAGCTATTGGAAGATGAGCGGTGTGATAGCCTCATCGTTACCTGTCGGCAAATTTTATATGGTTACAGGACTCATTGATATTGAAGCGACATACAAGAGACTACATGCGGAAAGAATGATGATGGACAAGTGCCATGGAAAGCAGTTGGAGTTTGTATTTGATTGAACCGCCGTATACCGAACGGTACGTACGGTGGTGTGAGAGGAAAGCTCTCATG
>JALFCJ010000054.1 GCA_022771185.1 Spirochaetales bacterium
CATGGTACAGCTTGTGGTATCATGAACCCATACTATGCAGTATTCTATTCAAAGGCTATCCAGCCACAGCTAAAGGTTGTTGGTTCTATCTTCGCTTCCCGTGGTTTCGGTAGAAAGGATATGGATACTCTTGAAGGCAGAGAACTTGCAGAAGCAGTATCTGAAGCAATGATCGAGTTTGCTAAGAGCATCAATGCTCCTACAAAGCTTACAGATATCCCTGGCTACAAGCACGATGTACACTTTGTCAGAGCTATCACAGCTGCTAAGGACCCAGACTTGAAGATGAAGCTTCAGAACATGCCTGTTCCTATGACAGCAGATGATGTTGACGAGTATATGGCTCCAGTTCTTCTTGCTGCAGAGACTGGCGATCTATCCGGCATCAAAGAAATGTAATCTATCTGGGACAGTGCTCTATATAGGGGTACTGTCTCAATTTTTTTAAAAAGGGGAAAACAATGAAATTAGCTGTAGTAGTTGCCTCTGAAAACGCCCTCCCAAGTGCATTTGCAGTATTTAGGGGAATAGAGAAGAGTGCAGAGATTGTTCATCGTCTTGGCTATGATGGAATGGAACTTGCCCTTAAGGAAAGCGATGAAATTACTCACGATGAACTTAGATCCATACTTAAAAAGAATAGTCTTGAAATATCCGCCATATCCACAGGACAGGTATTCGCTGCACGTGGCTTGATGTTTACAGACCCAGACAAAGAGAGAAGAGAAGAACTCTGGAAGAGTTTTACAGGTTTTGTAGATCTTGCCTCTGAGTTCGGAGGTCTGGTAAACGTAGGTAGAGTAAGAGGAAGCATCGGAAAGAGAGACAAAAATGAAGCAGAAGGTCTCTTCCTCGATTTGATGGGAAAAGTTGCTGACTATGCCGAAAAGCGTGGCGTCACTATTATCCTGGAGCCAGTAAATAGATACGAGATCGATTACATCAATTCTGTGGATCAGGGTGCAGAGCTTGTAAGAAAGATGAACAAGAAGAACTTTGCTCTTATGCCGGATGTTTTCCATATGAATATTGAAGATGCTCATATCGGAGAAACGCTGATCAGAAACAAAGAGATGGTGAAGTATGTTCACCTTGCAGATACTAACCGCCTTAGCTGCGGCGACGGTCACATGGATTGGGATGATATCTTCTCTGCTCTTGGTAAGATTAATTATAAAGATTGGTGCAGTGTAGAGTGTTTCCCAATACCTGATGCTGTTACAGCTGCAGAGCGCACAGTAAAGTTCTTGAGAGAACGCTATATCTAAGGAGGAGTTATGCATATTGAATTCCCTTATGGAAAAACCAGACTTCCACTTGATATAGAAGATGAAAGAGTAAAGGGTGTACTTGTAAGTGATCTTCATCACTATAAAGCTGAAAAGACTCCAGAGGAACTTGTAGAAGACGCTCTTTCTTCTCCAATTGGCTCAGAGCCTCTCTCAGAACTCTCTAAGGGTAAGAACAAGGTTGTATTGATCTGCTCTGACCATACTCGCCCAGTCCCTAGTAAGGTTCTTGTTCCTCCAATGCTGAGAGAAATAAGAAAAGGAAATGAGAACGCTGATATCACAATTCTTATCTCAACAGGTTGCCACAGAGAGACTACAAAAGAAGAGCTGGTCAACAAGTTCGGAGAAGAAATAGTTGCGAAAGAAAAGATCATCATCCATAAGGCAAGTGAATCTGAATTTACATTCCTTGGTATTCTTCCTTCTGGTGGAGAGCTTCTTGTGAACAAGCTTGTTGCTGACGCAGACCTCGTTGTGGCAGAAGGCTTTATAGAACCCCACTTCTTTGCTGGTTTCTCTGGAAGTAGAAAGTCTATTCTTCCAGGAGTAGCTTCCCGTACGACGGTTCTTGCCAACCACTGCTCAGAGTTTATTGCAGATCCTCATTCAAGAACTGGTATTCTTGAAGGAAACCCAATACACAAAGATATGGTATGGGCTGCTAGAAAGGCAAAGCTTGCATTTATTCTCAATGTTGTGATCGACAGTGAGAAAAAGCCTATATTTGCTGTTGCAGGAGATATGGAGAAGGCTCATGAAGTGGGCTGCAGATTCCTTTCTTCTCTCTGTAGAGTCAAGGCTCAGAAAGCAGACATCGTCATTTCTACAAACGGCGGATATCCACTGGACCAGAATATATATCAGGCGGTAAAGGGTATGACAGCAGCTGAAGCTACTGTTAATGATGGCGGCGTCATCATAATGCTTGCTGCATCCAATGACGGAATCGGAGGAGACGACTTCTACCACCAGATGGCAGATGAGAAAGATATATATAAGACTATGGCTCTCTTTATGTCTCGTGGAAGAAATGAAACGGTACCAGATCAGTGGCAGACACAGATATTCCTTAGAATATTGATGAAAGCAAAGGTTGTTTATGTTTCCTCTGCTCCAGACAATATTGTAGAAGATCTACATATGGTTCCTGCCCATAGTTTGGAAGAGGCTCTCGCGAAAGCAGAAGAGATTCTTGGAAACAAAAAGGCTAGTGTAACTATGATACCTGATGGTGTCTCTGTAATCGTTGAAGAATAAAATAGGGGAGAGATTTGGCAAAATGGAGTTTTTTGCTGGAATAACTCTCCCTTTCTCTTTATGCTAAAACAAAAGGAAGAATAAAATGCTGGAAACTCTAAGAAAAGACGCAGATATTATCATAAAGAATGCAATAGAATCTTCACTTCCCGACAGTGCAGTAAAGAAAGCTTTGGAAAAGTTTCCTGAAGTAAAAGGAAAAATAATCCTTGTATCGGTAGGAAAGGCTGGATGGCAGATGGCATCTGCAGCCTACAAGGAATTGGGGGATAGAATAGAGGGCGGCGTTGTCGTCACAAAGTACGATCATAGCAAGGGAGCTATCGGCAACTTGAAAATCGTAGAAGCAGGACACCCTGTTCCTGATGAAAACTCATATAGAGGCACAGAAGAAGCTATTAATGCTGTAAGTAACCTCACTAGTAGCGATATGGTCCTATTTCTTGTCTCAGGTGGTGGATCAGCTCTTTTTGAGAAGCCATTGATCCCTACGGAAGATATGGAGAAGCTTACATCCGAACTCCTTGCTTCAGGTGCATCCATAACAGAGATGAATACTATCAGAAAGAGAATGAGTGCCGTAAAGGGCGGTAAGTTTGCGCTTCTTTGTAAGCCAGCCAGAGTATTCTCAATCGTTCTCTCCGATATCATCGGAGACCCATTGGATATGATCGCTTCAGGCCCTGCTTATCCAGATAAGAGCACAAAAGAAGAAGCTGTGGCTATTGCAGAGAAATATAACCTCTCGCTTACTCCTCTTATGAAGGAACTCTTGGCGAAAGAGACTCCAAAGTCTTTGGATAATACAGAGACATATGTTACAGGAAGTGTAAAGGAGCTCTGTAAGTCAGCTTCCAAGACATCTGAAGAACTAGGGTATAAGCCATTTATCCTTACTTCTTCTCTATCTTGTATCGCTAGGGAAGCCGGTGTATTTATGGCAAATATTGCAGAGACATACAGTTCGTCAAAGGAGAGCCTTGCTTTTATCTGCGGAGGAGAGACTGTAGTAAAACTTACAGGAAAAGGAAAGGGTGGAAGAAACCAAGAGTTTGCTTTGGCTTCGGCTCCGATTCTTTCCAAAGTTGAAAACGCTGCAATATTCAGCGTAGGCTCTGACGGAACAGACGGGCCGACGGATGCAGCAGGGGGGTATGTTGATACAGATACTCTTTCGACTCTAGAGAAGCAGGGTATCGACATTGACAAAGTCTTATTTGACAACGATGCATATAATGCGCTAAAGGCATCGGGAGGCCTTGTAATGACAGGTCCTACTGGAACCAATGTCAATGACTTTGCAGTATTACTACTTAAGAGATGAATAATGGCCACGGTTGTGGCCATTACTTATCGCTTCTTAATTGGGTGCCTTATTACAGTCTTTAGTTTAGACTCCTCTGTTCTTCTGAAGTCTGAGAGATATATTTCGTGGTGGAGGCGGAGGGGAGAGAAATCATTCTCGAAACCCTCTTTGTTTATAAAATCATCCATTAGCTTTACGCTTTCTACCTCGTTATCGAAAGGACCGATATGCATCATCTGGACACACAATCCTTCATCATAAGTGAAGAACTCTAGAGAAGAGGCATCCAAGTTCTTTTTTCTCATTACTTCTTCTTTCGCCCAGTCTACGTCACTCTCACTGAAGAATTCAGGGAGACGGATAAGGCTGATCCAATTAAAAAGATTCTTTCTCTTCAGATCAAAGCCTTCTATCCCTTCCTGCCACCATAGGCCTTCTAGAGGAGGGACCACATACTCAAAGTAACCTTCTGTCTCTTTTCCACTTCTTGGACTCATCTTCAAGGTATAAGCGATCGGGTATAAAAGAGACATAGCTCTCTTGTACTCTCCATCTTCCTCGTTTGGGTCTCCCTTTCCCCTGACAGCAATGTAGTTCATCTTAGGAATATTGATTATGACAGGTTTCTTCGGGGGAAGATAAAACTCTTTATATTCTTTCTTATAATCGAATGCCATAGTTAAACCTCGTCTATCATCTCGTCAAGAAAGTTCTTCATCTTATTAGCCATTGAAAGAAGCTGCTTCCCAACTATACTAGTGTTCTTAAACTTACCGCTGGAGATAGTGATTGAATAAGTTTTACCAACAAGGGAAAGGTTAAGGACAATCTTTCCCTCGGTATCGAGGATGCATGACTTATAATCGGAGAAAGGGAAAATAAGTGTTTCGTCACTATAAGCCACGGCACAGAGTTTTTTATTATCATCTCTCACAGCAAGAACTCCTTCTTCCTTGTCTGTAAGAATCTTTACAACTAGGCTGTCGTCTCCCATCAGGTTCTTTTCTCTTACTCTTTCCATTAATGGAGCGAAAATATTGTTATACTTCTCCTCCAGGCTCTCATTTCTCTTTTTCCCTGTTGCCATTGAAAAAATAGAAAGAGCGATGAAAATGACGAGAATCACGCTAATGATTATCCAGATGATATTTCCCATTTTAGCCTCCACAGAAAATCTATCTGCCTTTTGACTTTCATGCAAGACTAGGAAAGAAAAAGTGAGAAGTTATCGGCCATTTCTTGGAATTCCCTATAAAACTCTGCCACATGATAGCCGTCAGTAGTAGCATGATGGGAAGTGATGGAAAGAGGGAATACTAACTTTTCTCCATCCCTAATAAACTTTCCCCCTTCGATGGAAGGGAAGAAGTATGGATTGGAAGAAGAGGATGTAAGAGAAAAAGAAGAGAATGAGAGCCAGGGCAAGACAGAGATAGTATATGCATTCTCTGGAGGAGTAGCTCCATGTAGTCCCAAGAATCCTTTGTTCTCTCCATATAACTTTTTGTTCTCCAAATATGCTTCATGAAACTCAAATAGGGATGATGAGTATTTTGTCCAAAGCATAGATATCGTCTTGTCGTCGTCATGGAATGTAGGATAAAAGGGAGTCAATGTGTCGTAATATCCAACCTTACCATCTTTTATGGCCACTTTAAACTCTTGGTGCTTGTTTATAATAGTGGTAGATAGCCAAAGATAGGAGGGGAAAAACTTGAGATTATGCTCTTTCAAAGCTTTCATCATTCTTGTTATATCGAGGCTTGCTGTAACAGAATATGTAGTGGGTGCGATACGAGAAAAGTAATAAAAGATTTCTCGCCTTTTCCATTTTTCAATATCGATTAGTTTAAAGTTTTTATCCATGACTAATAATTACACTTACGTTGAGATAAATCACCAAACGCTCCGTTGAGAAAAAGAGTCTTTATTATGTATACTCAATCCGGAGGGTGAAATGAAGTTTATATCGTGGAATGTTAATGGACTTAGGGCAGTGATGGGGAAGAATTTTGTAGATATATTCTCATCCTTCGATGCAGATTTTTTCTGCCTTCAAGAGACAAAGCTTCAAGAGGGACAGATAGATTTATCATTCCCGGGTTATAAGAGTTACTGGAATTATGCTGAGAAGAAGGGATATAGCGGGACTGCCATATTTACAAAGCACGAGCCACTTAGTGTAACTTATGGAATAGGAATTGAGGACCACGACAAAGAGGGCAGGGTAATAACGCTCGAGTATGAAGACTTTTATATGGTGGACGCTTATATTCCAAACTCTCAGGATGGCCTCAAGAGACTAGATTACAGAATGAAGTGGGAAGATGACTTCAGATCATACCTATTGTCCCTTAAGGAAAAGAAGAGCGTGGTTTATTGCGGAGACCTTAATGTTGCCCATAAAGAGATCGACTTAAAGAACCCGAAGACCAATCGAATGAATGCTGGGTTTACAGATGAAGAGAGAGAAAAGATGACAGAACTTCTTTCCTCCGGGTTTATCGACACATTCCGCCTTCTCCATCCAGATGAGAAAGACATCTACTCCTGGTGGTCATATCGCTTCAAGGCAAGAGAAAAGAACACAGGTTGGCGTATTGATTACTTTATTGTCTCAGAGGATTTGAAAGACAAAGTAAAAGAAGCCAATATACATACAGATGTATTTGGCTCCGATCATTGTCCTGTATCTCTTGTACTTGATTTAAACTAACAGAGGGTAAACCCGTTATCTACAAGGATTGTCTCTCCATATATTCCTCTTGATAGAGCGAGGAAATAGACTGTATCTGCTATCTCTTCTTTTTCCATCATGGCTTTCTTTACGCTGTGGCTCTTCCAGTAAGCTTCCAACTCACTTCCAACCAAGGCGTCTCTTTTGATTAGTCCTGGAGCCACGGCATTTACCCTAAGCCCTGTCTCTGCAGCAAGAGACCTGGTGTATGCAGAGACTGCCCCCTTTGAGGCATCATAGTGTGCTGTAGTGCCGAAGCCTGGATGAATGGCATTCATACTTGAAATGTTTACAATAGAGCCATTGCTCTTTTTTAGTAAAGGAAGCAGCTCTCTTGTTACAAGAAATAGACCTTTTACATTTAATGAGAATACTTCATCAAAAGAAGAGAGGGAAAGAGATTCCTGCTTTCCTTCTGTAAATACTCCTGCATTGTTTACAAGTACATCCAAAGAATCGAGGAAAGAAAAAGCGTTCTTAACTTCTTTTTCATTTCTCAAATCCAGAGCTATTGCTTTCTCAGAGTCGACTTTGCTTTTATTTGACACTGTGTACCAGACCTCATATCCTTCTCTTTCAAACTTATTTCTTATGGCTTCTCCAAGGTTTGATCTGCCACCTGTAACTAAGACTCTTTTCATATTAGTTCCTCTACTTCCTTCATGCTCTTCATTCTTTCATTATCTTTTCCAGATATATACATATCATCTCTGTACTTGGGGCTCATGACTGTAGAGAATAGAGTGTATCCACATTCTGATTTCTTAATCTTGGTGGCTTGACATGTATTTTTGACTACCAAGCTCTCTCTATTATCCTTGTTCAGTACTCTTTTTTCTATTCTTCCGTCTTCATAGATTATTGTCTGTTCAGCTTCGTCCCCCTCCAGGAAAAACCATAACTCGTCGTCAGTAAGAGCGTGTAGATGAGAAAAAGACTCGTCTGTAACAAGGTAATAAATGGAGCCTGAATGCTCTCCAAATTCATGTAAGAATCTAAAAAATCCACCCTCTCCATTAAGAGGAGAGAGATTGAGAGTTTCAATTACTTCTTTTGCCTTATCAGTCATTGTCTACTCCTTCAAACTTCATATTCCATAGCCTTCTTATTCTATAGAGTGTCTCTGCTATATCCATGCTCTTTTCTTTTGTATAGATAGGTGAAGAAGTAATACCTTCATTTACACACTCTGTTACGTGTCTCACTTCATACTCAAAGCCGTTGTAGTCGATGGGGAATGAATACTCTTTTTTCTCGCCTTCTTTCTCTAGAGTGAAGGATGTCAGGTATTGGAAGTCTGGAATATTAATTGTCCCTTTCTCTCCCTTGATTACAGCAACTCTTTCAATATCTTCACCAATGGCATTGAGAGTAGTGACCTTTGTTTTGTTGTTATAACTAAGTGTAGTTTCACTCCACTTATCAGTACCATATTCATTCATCACTACTTTTGTTTTGACTATCTGGGGATTCTCTAGGCCCAGCATCTCAGTTATTCCCAGGTTATAGATCCCGATATCCAATAGTGCGCCTCCTCCCAGGGCGGAGAGGAATTTTCTCTCCCTGCGCTTACCTTCGCTATAAAAGCCATACTTGAGGGATATTTCTTCTATCTCCCCGATCTCTTTATACATATCTCTTAGAGCAAAGGCTCCTGGAAGGAAGTATACCCAGTAGGCTTCCATCAAGAAGAGACCTTTCTCTTTAGCTATCGTGTATAACTCATTGTACTCTGATGGAATAAGAGCCATAGGCTTTTCACATAGAACATGCTTCCCATTAAGAAGAGCTTCTTTTATCTCGCTATAGTGCATATTATTTGGTGTCGAGATATATAAAGCATCTACATCTTTATCATTATATATATCGCTATAGGAGCCATAGAATTTTTCTGCTCCATATTTTTCCCCAAACTCTCTGGCCTTTTCATAGTCTCTTGATGCGACGGCTGTAAGTTTCTCTCCTTCTTGACGAAGAAAAGAGAAGGTCTCTGCCGCCTTATTGGCTATTTTTCCTAATCCGATGATGCCCCAGTTCATATAATCCTCCAGAAAAACCATACTTATTATGCAAAAAAGAAGCAATTAATTGGATAATATTTCCATATTATTAGTGCATCTCTTGATAATAAATATAAATACATGGCAAAATCACACCATCGTTTTTTTCGGGGGAAATATATGTGTGGAATTGTTGGATATTCAGGATTCAGGGATGCTTCCAAAATACTATTGGAAGGATTGGGAAAACTTGAATACAGGGGATATGACTCCTCTGGTATGGCTGTATACGGCCTCGATGGCAAGACAAGAATCGTAAAGGCAAAGGGGAGACTGAAGGTCCTCAGTGAGAAGACACTGGACGGAGAGACACTTCCTGGACACACAGGAATCGGCCATACACGTTGGGCTACCCATGGAGAGCCAAGTGAAAACAATGCCCATCCGCATTGTTCTGATGACAGCAATGTAATCGCAGTACACAATGGCATCATAGAGAACTATGTGGAACTAAAAGAGAAGTTGTTGTCCAAAGGATATAAATTCTATTCTGAGACAGATACTGAAGTAGTTACTAAGCTCATCGACTACTATTACAAGAAGTATAACATCGGCCCCATCGACGCCATTGCAAAGACCATGGTCAGAGTCAGAGGCTCCTATGCTCTCTGTGTAATGTTTAAAGATTACCCGGGTGAGATCTATGCAGCGAGAAAAGACAGCCCTTTGATCGTGGCTTTAGGAGAGAAAGAGAGTTTTATCGCATCCGATGTGCCTGCTGTCCTTAAGTATTCAAGGGACGTGTGTTACCTTGGAAACCATGAAATGGCAAGAATCAAGGAGGGGGATGTAACTTTCTATAACCTTAATGGTGACGCAGTCGAGAAAGAGGTGACAAAAATCACTTGGGACAGCGAGTGTGCTGAAAAGGGTGGTTGGGAACACTTTATGATCAAAGAGATTCATGAAGAACCTAAAGCTGTCAGGGATACAATCGCTTCTTTTATTAAAGATGGAAGTATAGACTTCTCATCATATAACCTCACCGATGAAGTGCTTTCCTCAATCAGTGCTCTTCGTATCATTGCCTGTGGCTCCTCCTTTCATGTAGGGGAGGCTGTAAAATCAATGGTGGAAGAGTTATGTGGTATAGCCTGCATCGTTGAGTATGCAAGTGAGTATAGGTATCGAAAAGCTATCCTAGATCCAGGCG
>JALFCJ010000055.1 GCA_022771185.1 Spirochaetales bacterium
TCCTACTACTGTCAAAAGACAAAGCACTGCAACTAAAAAGTATAAAAATGCTTTTTTCATAATAATTCCTCACTGTCAATAGACAGTTATGTCATCTATATTGAACACTCTGATCTGGACTGAGCCCTCATAAGTGTCCACAACACCGATTACATCAATGACAAAGCCTAAGAAATCCCGCTCTGTCATTAGTTCTCCTCCTTCATAGAAAGGAAGAGTCCTAATAGTGATAGCCTCTCCATCTTTGGAGCATGTAAGCGTCATGGCACCAAAAGAAGAAGAGTCTTCCTTTGTAGTTACATAAACGTCATCAACATGTATGCCGTCTATTTTCACTACAGTTCCCAAAAGAGCTTCTCTATAAGGGAGAGACTTGACTTCATCTTCTACGATTACTTCTACTTCCCTTCTATTCAACTCTTCCATCTCAATGACTCTAGGCTCCACACTGACTCCCTTCTCAAGAAGCCTGATGTTACCCGGGTCATCTTTTTTCATTTCTCTATACTTCAGTCCCGATATCTGATAAACGCCTCCTGCAGCATAGTATTGCATAGTTCCTACGATTCTGACTCTGTTTCCAACCTGGAGTATCTCCAAGCCGGAACCTGAGAGGGAATAACCGTAGTAGACGGAAATACCATATGAGGATTCTGTCTCTTCGTCATAAGACTCGATATAGACACTATTGTTGTAGTTACGAGTAATTACACCTTCAAAAGCTACTTTCTTTCCGTCATATACACTGGGATTAAATCTCAGCTCCTTAAGTGTAACTTCCAACGCATCTCCATAGAAGAAATCAGGGTCCTTTTCCTTTGACCATACATGTAGGCCCTTATCTTTAGCCTTCTGTATGGCATTCTGGCACCAAGAACCATAACGGTTATTGGCAGATGAAGAAGGAAGCGCCAGCCCCTCCTCCAAGATTTCCAGATTAAGACACCTGTAGTCTTCTGTCTCGCTTGTCCTATACCAAATCCAAACGAGATATCTGGAGCCTGTAGAGTCCAAGTTCCATGTTCCATTGTCACTTTCAATGATTATGGATTCTGCACTCTGTAGCTTAGCTTTTGTGAACTCTGAAGCCCTCTTTCCCCATTCCTCGATCTTACCTGTTGACTCAGGAGTGTTGATGGCAATGTATCTTGCCTTCAGTACTCCGTCTTCCGAAATAGATGTAGGGACAAAGAAGTGAGTTGTGTCACCATCGATATAGCTTTTGACTGTGACTTTTGTCTTTACTGTCTCGCTACTCTCGTTGAACTTCAGTTTTCCTGTCAAATCTTCGTCTATTGCTACTCTCTCTTCTTCGTTAGACAAAGTCGGCTCCTCTCCTGCGCTCTTTGTTGCACAGGAGAAGAGAAGGACAATAAGAATGAGAAATAATGGCAGAAGTCTATTCATCAGTTCTGGTACTCACACTCGTCGATAGCATCCTGGAATGCTTTCTTGATGCCAGCGTCTTCATCGGAGAATGTAGCGCTGAGACACTTTGCAAGAAGTTCCTGGACCTGGCTTCTAGCTGTAGATGAGCCGTTGAAAGCAGGAGATGTATAATAAGCATCCTGCTGAGCAAGACATACCTTAGCTGCGAGAGCTGAGATATAGTCGCCGCCATTGGCCTTACTTACAAATTCTTTGTAGACAGGGTGATCAGCTACGCTCTTGAGGACAGGAACATAACCGCTTGTCATACTAAACTCTGCCTGGAAGTCTACGCTTGTTGTCATATATTTGACAAAGAGCCAAGAAGCGACAACTTCCTGTGGGTTGGATTTGTTGAAGATACAAACGCTTGGTCCCTGGCTGATTACCTTTGGAGAAGCGGTATTTGCCTGAGGAATAGTTGCGATACCTACTTCAAATGGATAGTTACCGTTTGCATCCTTGGTTGGTCTCTGATGAGTAGCACCTGCACTTGAACCGATGGACATGTAGCTTCTTGTTCCGCTTTCAGCCACAAAGAGGCCGGATGTATAAGCGCCATAGAGAGTCTGAGTTGTAAGATATCCCTTCTGATACCAGCTTCTGAATCTCTTTACAAAGTCTCTGTTGACTTCGTTGTCAAAGAGATAATGTGGCTCAGTTGCACTTGTATATGGGGAGTTAAGCTGCTCTGTCATTGTGATGAACCAGTTGCCTTCACTGTCGTAGCCGAGAGGAATACACTCTGGGTCGATTTCCTTGATCTTCTTGCAGACTTCTTCCATTTCATCCCAAGTTGTAGGAACAGTGATACCGTTTGCGTCGAAGAAAGACTTGTTGTAGTAGAGGACTTCTGTAGACTTTGACCATGGGAGAGTATACATCAATCCGTCGCCAAACTGTCTACCTTCATTATAGTAACCTTCTATGAAGTCAGCCTTCTGAGCTTCTGTAAGGCCAAGGATCTCTTTAGTTCCATCGGCTCTTACTACTACTTCCTTGCTGTCGATAAGGTTATCGAGAGTAGCGACGACGCCAGCCATGTTATAGAGTGCAACGTGGTCTGGGTAGCAGTAAGCGATGTTTGGCTGTGAACCTACTGTGATTTCAGTGGAAATCTGGTCTCTTACATCATCGTAGCTTCCAACCTGAGAAGCATTGACTGTGATGTTTGGATAGAGCTTGTTGAATTCCTCGATATAGAGGTTAAGAACCTCTGAAAGGTTACTGCCCATTGTGTGGTAGAATGTTATTGTGACGGGACTTCCGTCATAACCGCCTTCTGGAACCTGGAATGCATTATTTGTTGCTGCATCTTTTGATTCCTTTCCTCCGCCGGCAAAAAGCATTGCAACCATTGCCAGAGCCATGAGGAGAACGATGAAAGTTTTCTTCATAGATTTAACTCCTTATATTTTCCTTATTGTTTATCCTTTTATTCCGCTTCTGCTTACTCCCTTCATTATGTATTTACGTAGGAACACAAATACCAAGAATAGAGGGAATGAAACAAGAGCTACAGCAGCCATCTGCACTGGGTAGTTCACATCTCCCGTGGTCTCAGTGAATGCGTTTCTGAGACCGTTGGTGATCATTCTGTGAGCTTCGTCATTGGCGACAAGACGTGGCCAGATATAACTGTTCCATGCTCCCATCATCTTAAGAATGGTTATAGAGATGAGAGTGGGAAGAGAAAGTGGTATCATGACTTTACATAGATACTTAAGGTCACTGGTTCCATCCACCTTTGCAGCCAGGTACAGTTCATCTGGAATCTGCATAAAGTTCTGTCTCAATAGGTATATATAGAATACTGAGACAAGGAACGGGACTATAAGTACTGTATAAGTGTTGATCCATCCTAGCTTTGTTACTGTACTGTAGTTTGTAATAGTAAAGAGCTCTCCAGGAATCATCATTGTAGCTAGGAGTGCTGCAAAGAGGGCGTTCTTTCCCTTGAACTCCAGTCTGGCAAATGCAAAGGCTGAGAGGATTGTAATAACAAGAGAAAGAATTGTGGACACAACTCCTACATAGAGGGTGTTCATGAATAATCTTCCAAGATTTGCAGAAGTAAAAGCCTGTGCATAGTTACTGAACATAACCTTTCTTGGGAAGAATGTCGGGACACTCTCCCTATACTCTGATAAGCTCTTAAGAGATGAAATGATCATCCAATAGAATGGAAATAGCACTATTACAGCCATCAAAAGAAGGAATACATATAAGAATACCTGTACAAGAGCAAATACTATCTTCTGTCTAAGGCTGGTTTTCTGTATATCTTTTTCATGCATTATAATTTCACTCATACCAACCTCCTTAATAGTGTACTCTCTTCTTTGAAACCTGCATGTTGATCAATGTGACAACAAGTATGATTCCAAATAGGATCAAAGCCGCTGCACTGGCCCTACCTTGGTTATTGGTGGAGAGTGCATCGTAAATAAACCCGACCATGGTATTGAGGCGCCCCGCATCATCTGCAGGCCCCATCTTTTCTCCGAATATACCTACAATAGATGTATATTCCTTGAAACCGCCTATAAACCCGGTTATTACTACATATGCAATCATAGGAGAAAGAAGTGGGACTGTAATACGAGTAAATATTCTTCTTCTGCTGGTTCCGTCTACCCTCGCCGCATCGTAGTACTGCTTATTGATGGACTGGAGACCACCAAGGAGAATAAGGATCTTAAAGGGCAGCGCGTTCCATACAATATAGACTACCATTACAGTCATGTTTGCCAGGTACGATGAGCCAGTATTGATCCAGTTGACTCTTTTTCCTCCGAAGAACTCTATTATGTTGTTGATAATACCGGCAGTAACGACGATTTCATTCTCGGTTCCATAGAAGGATCCAACAATATTGAACATAGCTGCAAATACCATACCGATGGCAATGCTGTTTGTTACATATGGAAGGAAGAATATTGTCTGTAAAGGTTTCTGCAGGAACTTTATGGAGTTTAAGCATACTGCGATCAAAAGTGCCAGAACTGTTGAAACAGGAACAGTAATGACACACAACAGCACCGTATTCTTAAGACACTGCAAAAACTTCTGATACTTCACTACTTTCTGGAAGTTTCCTATACCGAACTTAAAGGTGGCGCCACCGATGGATTTGAGGCCTGAGTAATTCTCAAGAAAAGCCATTCTCACTGTGTTGATAATAGGCCAAACAGTGAAGATGAGAAGAAGGATAATGGCTGGAGAAAGATATATCCAAGCTTTCCATTTATGTTTGCTTTCAACCATCTCCATAATTACTTCTCCAAATAAATTCTCTCTTCAGTATCTTTTCTGAAGATAAATGTCTTATATGGCTTGAGAGAGAAAGTTACGCTCTTACTTTCATGGTCCACACCTGAGTCCGATGGAATGATGGCTCTGATTGTAGGAGATACTGCATTATCATTAGTTGCAACTATAGAAACATCTCTTCCCATGACTTCTACAGCGTTCAATCCGCAGTGGAAGGCTCCGTTATCGTCGAGGACAAAGCCCTCAGGTCTTATTCCAACCCATACTTCCTGGTCTTCTATGCCCTTTGCAGGTAAGACAACATCGTCTCCTATGCAGATTTTTTCATTCTTTACGTAACCAGAGAATACGTTGATAGGAGGAGTTCCAAGGAATTTGGCGACAAAGAGGTTAGCCGGGGAATCATAGACATCCTGGGGCTTACCGATCTGCTGTACCACGCCAAGCTTCATAATGACTATCTCGTCAGATATACTCATTGCCTCTTCCTGGTCATGAGTGACAAATACAGTAGTGATCTTTGTCTCTCTCTGGATTCTTCTTATCTCTTCTCTTGTCTGAAGTCTCAGTCTTGCATCCAGGTTTGATAATGGCTCATCCAGAAGCAGGACCCTCGGCATCTTTACCAAGGCTCTTGCAATGGCGACTCTCTGCTGCTGACCTCCAGAGAGTTCGCTTGGCTTTCTATCCAAGAGGTTATCTATCTGGACAAGCTTTGCAACATCTACTGCGCGTTTCAGCATCTCTTCCTTTGAGAGCTTGTCTTCGCCCTTCAGGTTCTGAAGAGGAAAAAGAATATTCTGCTTTACTGTCAAATGAGGATAGAGGGCATAGTTCTGGAAAACCAGTCCTACTCCCCTATTTTCAGGAGTAAGATTTGTTACATCATCTTTACCAAAGAATATCTTGCCTCCAGTGGCCTTCTGCAAGCCGCAGATCATATAAAGTGTAGTGCTTTTTCCACATCCCGATGGTCCCAAAAGCCCCACCAGTTTTCCATCCGGGATAGTAATTGACATATCATTTACGGCAATTACTTCTTCTCCTGACTTCTTGTTTCTACTGGGGAATACTTTTGTAAGATTCTGTAACGTAACTTCCATTTCTATATACCTCTGTTTATGCTCACTTATAATAAGGATCTCTCTCAACCCTCTCTCTTGCTTCCCTCTTCTTGTACTCCAATAATTCTTCTTCACTATCGAATATCCTTTGGGAAGCATAATCCACCACTACCGTATCGGAGAGGATACAATGAATCAGCTGGTTGTTGGAGGTTGAAATAATAAGAATAAGCTCTAAGAGAATTATGGCAATTATTACTATGGGTCCCACTATACCTATGGTGTTCATGAAGATCATCATAACTAAATAAACAGGAATCATAGTTTCTATTGCATACTTACCAAGGATAGCTCGAATAAAGAGCGAAACATGGGATATCCTAACTCCATTACTTCGCATTACAGCTATTCCAAAAATTAAGGAGCCCACTGTTCTTCCGTCTTTTAAAAAGAGGGGAACTATGAACTCCCAAATCAGCACCGCTATAAATAAGCCTAGAGATACGGTAAGAACCATAAGGTTGGTCACCATTGAATAAGCCTTCATAGCTTCCTTGTCTTCTATCAGCGCCTTATATGCATTGTCGTAAGCTTCTTTCTCGCTTCTACTCTTTGAATTATATTCTTCTTCAGTTATTCGAAATGTAACACCATATTGTGATTCATACCTGGAATAAGAATCTTCAAGCTTCTTATTCCAGCCATCATAGTCAGTGGATAGAGAAATAATCCATGCACAGAGGGTTGCAATGATAGAGACTGCAATTACATCTAGCAGCCCTGCAGATATTCGTTTGGCTATGCTTGCCTTCTGAATTCCCTCCTCCATCAATACCCCCATAGATTATTAACTCACTCATTTCATGTTATCCGAGAAACTAAAAGAGTGGAAGACGTTTTTCTCCTTTCAATTAAAAACTCCTGAGTTTTCCAAGACTACAGTGTTTCCTTCCTCAACTTTTTCTTTAAAAAAGCCTAGCTCATCCCAGTTAACTCTTGTTTCTACATTCTTGAACTCGATGAGCTTCAAGTTCCTGATAATCGTATCCTTCTCTTCTCCCAGTCTTTCCCTCAGGGACAAAGGAAGCATGGAGTTACACCATGCCCCGCTCTCTTCATAGCGCCTTATGAAGGAACTGGTTCTTTTCTTCCCCATTCCCTTTATACCTTTTATGTTGTCTGCACTGTCCCCGACTATCGCCTTATATAAAGAGTAAAAACAAGGAGAAAAGCCAAACTCTTCCATAAAGTGTTTCTCATCCCACATTACGTAGGCTTTCCCCCTGTACCTCAATACAGAAACTCTTTCTGATATCAGTTGAAAAAAGTCACTGTCGAAGGATGAAATGATGACTTCCCCCATTTCTTTGAGTGATAGAGCAATGGAGGCTATATAATCGTCAGCTTCTGTTCCTTTTGAGTATATATATTTGACTCCCAAATAAGACAGAGCTTTCTTTATATCCTCTTCCTGTGAAAATGGAGTCTCTTCCTCTTTCAACTCTTCCCAGTCAATGTCTCTATTTGCTTTATACTCTGGATAGAGCTCTTTCCTTTCTTTAGCTTCATCTGAGTCGAAGACAACGATTACTTTTGTAGCTTCCAGTAGTTTTATCTGTTTGATGACATATGAAATAAAGCCTATGGTTCCATGAATAGGCCATCCACTTTTATTGTATATAGCGGATGGCATACCATAAAACATTTGAAACATTAAGTTGTTTCCATCGATGACCAGAAGTTTTTCCATGTATTTATGTTAGCATAGAAAAGCTAGTAATTTCAGTCTTCCAAGTTTTCCAAGTTTTCCACCTTCTTTTTCTCATCTATTTTCGATAGGGATTTTTTGAACTGGAATGTAAAGATGATTACTGTACAGATTACAGCCAAGAAGTCTGCAACAGGTTCTGCAGCAAAGACACCTGCCGTCTTGTCAATAAAGAAGTGAGGAACGATGTAGATAAGAGGAATCAAGAGAACAAACTTTCTCAGTATGGCCACAATCACACTGGAGACAGCATTGCCGATAGATATAAATGTCATCTGGCATGATATCTGGATACCGAATACAAAGGTTGCCCCCATATAGATTCTTAAAGCTTTGGAAGCATATTCTACAAGCTCCGGGTCCGGAGAGAAAATGCTGGCAAATACACTTGGTAAGAGCTGAACAAGGGCCCAAAGAAGTGTTGAAAATGTCAAAGAAGAAATAAGTAGGTACTTATAACACTTTTTTACTCTCTCCTTATTTCCTGCACCATAACTATAGGAACTTATAGGCTGGGCACCTTGGCTTATTCCTTGCAACGGCAGCATTCCCATCTGCATGACGGAAGTGCAGATAGTCATGGCACCAACTGCAATATCTCCACCATACTTAAGGAGGGAGGAGTTAAAGCACACGCTTATTACACTTTCAGTACTCTGCATGATGAATGTGCTGATTCCAAGTGCAAGGCAAGGAAAGAGAAGTGTAGGCTCTATCTTCATATTCTTTACTTTCAGCCTTAAAAGAGACTTTTTACTTGAAATATAAATGATACACCATATAGATGAGACACACTGACTGAGAATTGTAGCCAATGCCGCCCCCTTTACACCCATTCCGAAGACAAAGATGAATATAGGGTCCAGGATAATATTCATCACAGCACCGATCACTACAGTAAGCATGCTTATAGTAGTCTTGCCTTGGGCTGTAATGAATGCGTTCATTCCAAGCGTCATCTGTACAAAGATCGTGCCACAGGCATAGATAGTCATGTAGGAGGAAGCATAACCGATAGTATTCTCGCTGGCACCGAAAGATAGGAGCATCGGTCTATTCCAGATAACCAGAACTACACTGAGAGCTATTGAGATGATAATCAAAAAGCTAAAGCAACTTCCAAGTATTCTCTCTGCTTCATCGTTATCACCCCTTCCCATGGCAATAGAAGCTCTTGGTGCGCCTCCGGATGCCACAATGGCTGCAAAAGCAGAGACGACAAGTATTATTGGAAGACAGACTCCCACACCGGTGAGGGCTAGACTACCTTCCCCAGGAATGTGCCCCAGGTATATTCTGTCTACAACGTTATATAACATGTTGATAATCTGTGCTACAACTGTAGGCACAGCAAGTTTAAATAGAAGCGGTCCTATCGGCGCTGTTCCCAGTTCGCTGTTTTTTCTATCCATTATAGGTTCTCCTTAATATTCTTCTCTATAATCTTCTGGAGTCTCTCAAGCTCTTCCATTTCTTCTTCTATCAGGCTACCAAAAACCAAGTCATGGTACTCTTTCTGGGCCTTTCTCCCCTCTTCTATAATCTCCTTTGCACTATCGTTTATCTCTAGAATAGAGGAGCGTTTATCATCTTTGTCTATTGTTCTTTGTATTAGGCCCTTCTCTACCAGTGTATTAACTGTAGCTGATACATGGCTCTTTGCTATTCCCAGGATTTCTACAATATCAGAAGCTTTCTTATATTTCTCATTATTTGCAAGAAACAATAAGACCACGAACTCCATATATGAGAGCCCATACTTCTCTCTCACTGGTGTGGTAACTTTTTCATAGAGATTCAGGCCAAGCCTAAAATAGTAATAGGAATCAATTTGCTTCATAATTAGTTCGTTTCCGAACAAAATATATGTTTAACACCAATAATGGTCAACCCATAATCCGCACTATCTATCTCTTATACTCCATTCTCCACTCTGTAGGTGTTACACCCTTTATCCTTTTAAAGATCCTTGTGTAATATGCTTGGTCCTCGAAGCCACACTCAATTGCAGCCTGAGATATTGTGACATCAGGGTTTTTCAAGAGTAAGAGGCTCTTCTCGATTCTGAGTTCATTGATGTACTCGAAGACACTCTTTCCCATTACTTTTCCAAAAAGACGCGATAGATATGACCGTGATAATCCAGCGCTTCGACTTAATTCATCCAGCGTGAGATGCTCTTTATATCTACTATCTATAACAAAAAGAACCGATTTAATTGCTTCAGGATACCCGCTCCAAGAGTAGTCTCTGATGAGATAGGCATATTCAGTCAGCATCTCCACCATTATTTTAGATACTGCCAATGATGTAGATAAACTCTCGATTTTCTTACCAAAAGAGGAAGAAAGCCTATCTACATACACAGCGGCCACCCCCTCATCGTATGCTGTCTTTCTAAGTAACGTGTTCATGATTATTGAGTAATTCTGAGTATTTCTAACAGGATTTTTATTTCTCTTTTCTACGCTTTCATTAATATCGAAAGAAGTAGACAAGCGTGTAAGGTATTCGAAATCGCAACGTCTTACAGCATCCAAGAGCCTTGATTCCTGCTTGTATCTCTTTGATATCTCATCGGCATTGTAAGATGCCAAACCTTCAAAGTTTACATTCAGATTCTTCTTGTCATCTTCTCCACGCCACGTATAGTTTCCCTTTCCCCAGAGATTATCAAAGAGAGTCATCATCAACGGTCTGAAAAGTCCTGAACTAAGCACCACAGGAATACTCATCAGCTGATGTTTGTCGCCACCTAGTTCAGATAACAGGCTTTCATCTATATCTCCCTCAGTCAAGTATTCTGTCAGAAACGGACCGATGAGAACTACATTTTCATCATACCGAAAGATAATGAATTTCACGTCAAAGGATGAAACAATCCTCACTATCTCACGCTCCTTAGGTAGCTCAATGCGATGGCAGATTGCTCTTATGTGAGGATTAGTGAAATCATAATCTTTCCTTATCTCCATATTTATCATCAGGTGGGAAAGCACTTCTTTTGTGTAATTGAGAATATCCATGACTCTATATTCTCATAGAAACATACTAATTCAACAAAACAATACTAATAGTAGGCAATATAATTCAAAATGTTTTCAGATATATAAAATTATGATTTTTATAAAGGAGTAATTTACACAATGGAAAAAAAGGAAGTAAGACCATTTGGTATTAAGGACAAGATGGGTTATCTCTTCGGTGACTTCGGTAATGACTTCACCTTTATTCTCTCATCTTCGTTCCTTTTGAAGTTCTACACAGATATTATGGGCGTAAATGCAGCAGTAGTAGGACTAGTTATGATGATCGCGAGATTTGTAGACGCATTTACAGATGTAGCCATGGGACGCATCTGCGACAGAACTAAGCCAGGAAAAAACGGAAAGTTCAGACCATGGATCAGACGAATGTGTGGTCCCGTCGCCATCGCATCATTCTTGATCTATCAGTCATCGCTAGCAGGAATGCCGATGGGATTTAAGATCGCATATCTCTTTGTTACATATATTCTCTGGGGATCTGTATTCTATACATCAATCAACATTCCATACGGCTCAATGGCAAGTGCAATCTCTGCTGAGCCGGATGACAGACAGTCTCTCTCATCCTTCAGAACAATGGGCGGTATGTTTGCAGGAATGATCATAAGTATCGGAGTTCCTCTCGTTGCATACGATACCCTCGCAAACGGAGACGTTGTCCTCAATGGCGGCAGATTTACTCTAATTGCCGGTGTCTTCTCAGTCCTCGCTGTGGGCTGTTATCTTCTCTGCTACTCACTTACAACAGAAAGAGTCATCCCGGAAGTAGATGAAGCTAAGTTCAAAAACAACTCTGTTGGCACCATGCTTAAGAATGCCGTTACAAACAGAGCGCTTATCAGCAT
>JALFCJ010000056.1 GCA_022771185.1 Spirochaetales bacterium
TGTTGAATTTCAATGGTGGAAGATTCTATATAGATGACTACTACTTCCATGGTACTGAAAGAGAATGGAAAGAGAATTATGGAAACCATTGGTTAAATAGAAGAGCAAGACGTATTCACACAACAGATGGTGTAGTATTTGATAACGAGTGAATGATGACGAAAACTATATTTGAAATAAGAGAAACAATCGAAGGCCTCAAAAAAGAGAGAGATAGGCTCATTGAAAGAGGAAAAAAGTTATCTCTCTTTTCTGCCTTTGATAGAGAATACAAGGAGACGGTCAGACCAGAGTATGACTATGATGAATATCAAGAAAAAATTGAAATAATAAACAAAAGAATAAGAAATCTTACGAAGGAGGCTGTCTCATATTTAGTCAATACCAAAGTTGCTGAATGTGGCGATATGACAATTCTTGAAGCTCTTTTATATGTAGATGAGCTGGGAGAAAAAGAAGAGAGACTTTATGCCATGAGTACTCACCAGGAGATGGAAAGAAAAAATAATCCATATCGCCCAGAGTATGAATATATAAACTACGACAAAAGTAGAGTTGAGGAAGAGTACAAAAAGACTAAGGCAGAGCTGGAGAGAATAAAGATGTGTGTAGATTTCTATATTTTTGAGCTCTCTTCTAACTATGAGACGTAATCAGAGTCTCTTTGAGTGTTGACTTCTATACTCTGAAGGTGTGAGGTTTGTTACACTACGAAAGACTTTCGTAAAATAGTTATAGTCTTCATATCCTACATAGCTAGATATTTCCTTGATTGAAAGCTCCGAGTTTTCCAGGAGCTTTTTTGCATGATAGCATCGAGTGTCTCGAATGAAAGAAGAGACAGTGTATCCCGTCTCTTTAAGAAATCTTCTTGTAAGATTAGCTTTTGACATTGCAGCAATATCTATAAGGACGGAAAGGGATATTTCTTCAGGGTAATGGAGGCGGATATAATCAACACATCTTGATATGGCTGGGGAAAGGTTAGAAAACAAAGACCTTGCCTTCCTTGCTTCTTCTGCCAGCTTTATTACCATTTCCAGCGTTATTTTTGTAATCCTTTCGGTATTTGTCTCTGTATTTATCTTCTGGACAGCACTTTGAGTAATCCTATCGATTGTGACTACATTTACTCCAGCTTCCTCAGCTGCTTTTCTTGTTAGTGTCCTGAGTACCGACATACCCGAGGATGCGTTTTTCGCATAGAATTCCAAGAATAGGGAAGGATCGTTATTACTTGAAAAGTGGATCATTTCAGAGATTGCTGTTCTGAGTTCTTCTACATTTCCTTCCCTTACCATTCTTATAAAACTATTCTCGATATCGTATCGTCTGTAGATGGAGGAGTAGTCTACGCTGTACTCTTTTATTACTTCTTCGTTTCTCTTTTCCTTTATATTTCCTTCTATTCTGATGAATCCAAATTCATTTTCTGAGGGTGAAAAGGATTGGATAATAGAAGTAATAAGCTTCATCATGCGGGTAGAGGAAAGAAGGGGAAGGGAAGTGTAGTAGAGCTCTAAAGATGGAAGAAAAGAAGCAGTAAAGGAAGAGGAAGCAAGAATGCGTTCCATTTTCTCTCTGTCCCACTCTTTTCTGACAAATGGGTAAGAAATCCAAGTTGAACCCTTGAAACGAAATATAATCATTCCGATTCCTAGGAAATCGATGACGCGGTAATATGTGTTTTGCTTAATATCTGATATAAGAGACAGAAGTTCAGGCTTAGTGAAAAGGGGCTGGAGATCCTTATTGAAACAGTTAGTTTTTTCATATTCATCCAACAAAGAATCATTGCCATTGTAACAGGTAAAAATACAGCCTGTTATGTTCATTAGAAGTGTGGAAAAGTCATTATCTGAATATTTAAGCATATATTTCTATATATGATTATATTTTTCTATTATTTATCCTTCAACAATTTTATTCTCAAAATAACAGGGGAGACTCTGTAAAAAAGGAGAATAATATGAAAAAGGGAGATTCAAATATTTCCACCACTCCAGATGGAGTGGCTTACAGACGTGCCAAAGGTTGGAGAATTGCATTCTCAGCTTCATCAAGCGGATTAATGGGTATGACATTCTATATCCTTATGGGGTATGCAAGTTATGTAGCAAATGTTGGTTATGGTATTGCAACAGCAATAGTAGGTGTAATTTTGACAGCAACAAGAATTCTTGATGGCGTTACTGATCCTTTGGTTGCTTTCTTGATCGACAAGACAAAGACTAAGTTTGGAAAAATCAGGATTTGGGTCACAATCGGTTGGCTTGTAGAGACCTTGGCTGTTTTTATGATGTATGTCTGGGCCAGTGGAAAGGGGCATGGAGTCATCTTCTTTATTGCCACTTATTGTGTTTATATCATCGGATACACAATGGTGAACATAACAAACCAGACAATCCCTCACGCTCTTACAAATGATCCGAAGCAGAGACCAATGGTAGGTATCTGGAGTACAGTATTCAACTACTTTGTGCCTATGCTGCTCTCTATGGCAATCATGATGTTCATTCTTCCAAAGCACGGGGAATTTAACGTTCCTATGCTTGCTGATACCTGTAAGCTCTGTGTAGCTGTTTCATTTTTAGGTCTCATAATTACTTGTATCGGTATAACTCCTTACGACAAGATGGATTATATGGGAGCACCAGTAAAGAAAGAGAGTATTAAAGTCAGAGATATGATCTCTCTTTTCAAGTCAAACAAGGCTCTCCAGACATTTATCATCGCTGGTGCCAGTGATAAGATTGCCCAGCAGACTATTTCCCAGTCAATCATTACGACTCTTTTGTATGGAATAATCCTTGGCAACATGCAGATATCCACAATTTTATCTGTCATCAGTATGCTCCCTTCCATTATCTTTGCCATCATCGGTGGTAAGTATGCAGGAAAACATGGAAACAAAGAGAGTACTGTAACATGGACTAGGGCATGTATGCTTGTGGCCCTTCTCTCTGTAGTATTCTTCCTTGTTTTCAGTGGCAACCCTCATGTCATACTACAGAAGATGCCTTTGATGATTATCTTTGTTGTTTTGAACTTTGCTCTTAATGGCTGCAAAATGTGTGTCACAACAGCAAATAATGCAATGATGGCAGATGTCATCGACTACGAATTCGATAGAAGTGGTAACTTATTGCCTGCAACTGTAACCGGAACATATGCCTTCATCGATAAGCTCATTTCATCTTTCGGCGCTCTGATTGCAACATCTTCTGTAGCTATTCTTGGTTATACCACAACTATGCCTCAGCCAGGGGACGCGTATACAAAGGGAATCTTCTGGTTCACTATGGCTATTTATTACGGTCTTCCACTTCTTGGTTGGGCATGCACTCTTGTTGCAATGAAGTTTTCTCCTCTTTCAAAGGAAGGTATGGTGGAAGTTCAGAGTCGTATCGCATCAAAAAAGGGGAACTGAGGCATGAGAAAAAGAATACTCTTCAATGATGGATGGGTGTTTCTAAATAATGGGGAGAGGGATGGTGTATCCCTTCCCCATACATGGAATAAAGATGACGGAGCTACCGGTTTCGAGTACTTTAGGGGGGAGTTTACATACGAAAAGGAGTTTTCATATTCCTTGGGAAGTGGTAGAAGGCTCTTTATAGAATTTGAGGGGGTAAATAGCTCATCCACTGTCAGCTTTAATGGAGTTACGCTTGGAACACATAACGGCGGATACTCTACATTCCGCTTTGATGTTACAGAGCTATTAAAGGAAGAGAATAGAATCGAAGTCAAAGTCGATAACTCTCCAAATGACTATGTATATCCTGAGAGAGCTGACTTCACTTTCTATGGTGGAATATATAGAGATGTATATTTAATTGAAACCGATGATGTTCATTTCCCTCTTCTCTCCAATGGAGGCCCAGGAGTAAAGGTTTATACTCAAGTTGAAGACGGAACGGGTGTTCTCTCGTTTTCTTCAGAGTGTAATGGAGACGAGTGTGTCCTGGAGATAGGGGGGGATGAGTATCATTTTCCTGTTATCAATGGAGTTTTGGAAGGAAGGGTAAGAATAGATGGTGTCCATCTATGGGATGGAAAGAGAGACCCTTATCTATATCCTCTTACATTCTCTCTGTTATTGAAGGGAGAAATAAGGGATCAGATATCACTGAAAGTAGGTTTTAGGACAATTGAGATATTTCCAGACAAGGGCTTCTATCTAAATGGCAGAAGTTATCCTTTGAGAGGCGTCAGTAAGCATCAGGATAGAGAAGGCAAGGGCAATGCAATTGATAGAAGCGATATGATGGAAGATATGGACATCATCCTAGAAGAGGGGGCCAACTCCATTAGACTAGCCCACTATCAACATAACCAGTATTTCTATGATCTCTGTGACGAGAAGGGAATACTTGTATGGGCTGAAATACCATTCATCACTGTTTTCATGGAGAAAGGTGAAGAGAATACTATCTCTCAGATGACAGAACTCCTTAGCCAAAACATCCACCATGCCTCCATTTTCTGTTGGGCTCTCTCCAACGAGATAACTCTCATGGGAGTAAATGACAAATTAATTGAAAACCATAAGAAGCTGAATGATCTATGTCATTCATTTGACCCTACTAGATACACAGCTATGGCTAACCTTTTCCTCTTAGAGACTTCATCCCCTCTTCTCTCTATTCCTGATATCATAGGATATAACATCTACTATGGCTGGTATGTAGGGGAGTTGAAAGACAATGAAGAGTTCTTGGATAAGCTACATAAGGAGCACCCGGAGTATAGAGTTGCCATAACTGAGTATGGAGCAGACGCTTCAATTAATATTCAGAGCCCACTTCCTGAAAGAGGTGACTTCAGCGAAGGGTACCAGGCCCTATACCATGAGCATATGGCATCTATCATCTCAAAGCGTCCTTGGCTTTGGGGAACCTTTGTTTGGAATATGTTCGATTTCGCAGCCAGTGGCAGAAATGAAGCTGGAGACCCAGGAAAGAACCATAAGGGCCTTGTATCTTTCGATCGAAAGACAAAGAAAGACGCATATTGGCTCTATGCTTCTTATTGGAAAGAAGAGAAGTTTGTATATATAAGTGGACGTAGGTATAAAAACAGAGTTGAAAGTGAAACAGAGATTAAAGTCTATTCCAACTGTGATGAAGTAAGCCTTTATATAGATGGATCCTTACTTGAAAAAAAGAAAGGTTCACATGTCTTTGTATTCAAAGCTCCTATTTCTTCTTCTCATAAAGTAATGGTCATATCATCGAAGGGGGAAAGAGATGAGATTACAATTAATAAAGTCGATACCCCGGATCCATCCTACTTCATTCCAGGAAAGAAAGTCGTAAACTGGTTTGATAGAAAGGATGAAGATGATGATTATCTCTCCCTTAGCTCCACCCTTGGTGAAATCAGCAGAACAGAAGAAGGAGAGAAGCTAGTTTCCTCTCTGATGAATAATCTACAGAACTCTATGGCTGGAGGCATGGGAAAGGGTGTGAAGGTTTCACCGGAAATGCAACAGATGGCATTGCGTCAGCCCCTATCAAAGATACTGGCCCAGGGTGGAATAGATAGTGAATCGGAGGTCGCATTGAATCTAGACAAGGCGTTAAGAAGGATTAAGAAAAACAATGAAAAAGTTTGAAAAAGGATTTTTACTTGGTGCCGCAACTGCAGCCCACCAGACAGAAGGGAACAATATCCATAGCGACTATTGGCTTATGGAGAATATGAAATACACTGAATTCAATGAAAAAAGTGGACTCGCTGTAGATCATTATAATAGGTATAGAGAAGACATCGACTTATTAAAGAAAGCAGGTCTTAATGCATATCGTTTCTCAATCGAATGGGCGAGAATAGAGCCGGAAGAAGGTGTCTTTGATGAAAAAGAGATAAAGCACTATAGAGATGTTCTCTCTTATATGCATGAAAAATGTATTACACCAGTTGTAACTCTTATGCATTTCACTTCCCCTTATTGGCTTATAAAAAAAGGTGGGTGGAGGAGTGAGAATACACCTTTCTACTTTCAGCGTTATGTATCATATGTAATAGAAAAACTAGGTGATCTTATTCCATATGTAGTTACTCTAAACGAAGCAAACATGGGAGTACAGGTCAACTCAATTGCCCTTAGGTACCGTAAGATGATGGAAAAAAGCGCCTCAAACGTTGAAGGAAACGTTCAAGTCGGTATGAACTTCAATGCCATGATGGAGAATATGAAGGCAAAGGCTGGAGAGTATGTAACTCTATTCGGTACTCCTGATCCAAAGACTTTTGTCTCTGGAAGAAGTGAAGAGGAGGAAGATGTTGTCATCTCTTCCCACATTGCTGCAAGAGAAGCAATCAAAAGAATAAGACCAGAGATTAAAGTCGGCCTCTCTCTTTCCCTCCACGATATTCAGAGCCTTGAGGGAGGTGAAGATAATGCAAACGAAGAGTGGAGAAAAGAGTTCTCTATATACTTAGATGCCATTAAAGACGACGATTTCTTGGGAATACAAAACTATGCACGCTCCATCTATGGAAAAGATGGACTGGAGAATCCTCCAGACGGGGCAGAACTTACACAGATGGGATATGAGAACTATCCCTATGCGCTGGGAAATGTTCTGAGAAGAGTAAATAAAGAGCTTGGAGAAAAGGGGATAAAGAAAACTCTTATCGTCACTGAAAATGGAATAGCGACGGATAACGATGAAAAACGAATAGCCTTTATTGAAAAAGCTCTTGAAGGTCTGAGAGGTGCTAAAGACGAAGGCGTAGAAGTCAAAGGTTACTTCCATTGGTCACTATTAGACAACTTTGAGTGGCAGAAAGGTTTTTCAATGACTTTTGGTCTCATTGCTGTGGACAGAAGCAATATGGAGAGACACCCAAAGGAAAGTCTCTATTACCTAGGTTCCTTTGCGCCAAAAGAGAAGGTTTGATTATGATTAAGAAAAGTGTCCAGTTATTGATGCTATCTAAAGTTTCCAAGAGTGACGAGAAGGCACTTGAAGCTCTTATGAGAGTGAAAGCAGCAGGCTTCGATTCTATTGAGCTTAACTCTTTTATGGTGCATCCATCTTCTTTTATGGTAAGAGCGTTGACTAAGGCTGCAGGTATGGGGGTGGGGTCATCTGGTAAAAGAGACTGGAAGAGCCTAATAGAGAAAAGTGGTCTAGGTGTCACTTCCCTCCATAGTGATCTAGGCTCCTTGGAAAGGAATATGGATGGCGTTGTTGAAGAAGCAACTAAGTTTGGAGCAAAGCGCATCGTCATTACAGGTATGTATCGTTACGATTATACCTCATCTTCATCGCTTTCTTCTTTGGCTACGAGGCTAAATAAATGTGGTGAGAACTTAAAAAAGAGAGGAATGGAACTCTTTTATCATAACCACAATATAGAGCTGACTCTTGACGAGAAGGGAAGAAGAGCCCTCGACGTTCTAATTGATGAAACAGTCACAGATAATCTTTCTTTCGAGATTGATACTTATTGGCTAAACGAGGGAGGAGCGGACTCAAAAGAATGGATGAAGAAGATGGGGGGAAGAATGAAACTCTGGCATATTGCAGATAGAGGCTGGAGAGGAAAAAGCAATCAGATCACC
>JALFCJ010000097.1 GCA_022771185.1 Spirochaetales bacterium
ACTGACGTTAGTGGAACCTGTGAAATATGGTAGTCTTTATCTATCTCGATTCTTTCCGAGCATACTTGTCTGGAGTAATCGCTACCACCAGTCAAACGATGATAGAACACGTACCAATCATCCCCTATTCTCTCAATACATCCATGGACTTTACCGGTTGCGTTTACTCTATCCATCTCTTTCCTTCCCTCGTATCCTACGTCCCCATTACTTACGATCGTACCCATAAACTTAAAGTCTCTATCCGGGTAGTCTGAGATGGCGTAGCATAGTTCATGATTGAGAGAAGATGAGTAAACAAAGAAATACTTGTCCCTTACCTTTCTGATACTGGATCCTTCAAAGAATGAGTGCATTCCATAGTTCTCAGAAAGTATTCTCTTTGGTTTAGATGAGAGAGTAAGCATATCATCTTCCAGCTCCCCCACATTGGCACCCAAGGGACCTGTGGGAGTAAGGAAGGATGAATAAGGCTTACCAAAGACGCGGGAGTAAACGAGAGAGAGTATATACTTCTTCCACCCCTCACACCTCATATTCCTAAATGGGCCTGAACCGAAGTATATTCTTATTCTTCCTTCATCATTAATTACTGATGGATCGAAACATACATACTCATCATACACAGATCCATCCTTATTTCTCACATACCCAAGAAACTCATACTTGCCGTCTGGCTCATCTGAGACTGCAACAGAAATAGGATGAGAGTATCCTCCCTTACCCTTCCAACCTGAGAGGGCGTAATAAAGGTAGTACCTGCCGTCGTTCCCCCTTACAACATCAGGAGCATATAGATACTTAGATTCTTCACTGTACCCAGGGTCATCTTTTGCGCTGTAGTTAATTCCCCTACTGGTAAACTTCATCTCCCCGTTTATGGGAGAAGAGAAGAATTCATAATCGAGAAGGCAGAAGCTCTCTCCTCCGACTTTATCGTTGGAGCCGAAGATATAGACTCTGTCACCAAACACATGGACTTCAGGGTCTGCTATACATTTATCAAGAGGAAGAAGCGGATTCATAAAGTCTCCTCGAATACATAATCACCAACAGTAAGGATCTCTTCTCTTCCCTTTGGAAGTTTTAAGTAAGCTTTGGTATTACAAGGCACGCCTATATGATAAATCACTTTACCGTTCTTCTTCTCCCATCCGCTTTCAACTGTCCCATATTCGCTATTATACTTTGCTTTGGCATAACTAAAGTGTCCACCTGGCTTAGGGAATATATCAAACTCATTCTCACCCTTTATTCTAATTCCACACATTGAATCGAAGAGCCACTCCACCACAGCGCCCTTTGAGTAGTGGTTGAGGGATGCAATGCCACTTTGAGCACTTGTACCTTCCCAGCTTTCCCAAATAGTATTGGCACCGTTTTTTGTCATATAGAGCCAGCCTGGCATCTCTTCATTTTCCAATAGCTTATATGCATACTCTACGTTTATATCTGAGAGCACATAGAGAATAAACGGCGTGGACAAGAATCCGGTACCAAGTCTCCATCCATAGTCTTCCAAGGCCTTTATTAGTCTTTCCTTTGCATATTTCTCGTCTTTCTCTTCCAAGAGATGCATATATAATGGTCTTACCAGCTTTGCCTGACGATCTGTATCCAAGGAGTAAAAAGGAAGATGTACCAGCTCTCTATATGCTTCTCTACACCCGTCTCTATACTCTTTATATAAAGGAATATCTTCCGTCTTACCCAGATACTCAGCAATCTCAATCATATGGCTCATAATAAATGACGTGTATGCCGTAGACTCTTCAGGGTGAGGAAGTATCACGTTAGTCCAGTGATTCGGAAACACTTCTTCCGGCTCCGCCCACTCTCCATAACTCTGACCATAGTTTACAAGGTATTTCTTTGCCTTTCCCCTGATCTTCACCTTATGCCTAAGGGGCGTAAACTTATTACAGCGATTAATCATAAAGAGTGCATATTTCTTCATGTTAATGTAATACTTTTTTATAAGAGAATCGTCGCCATACTTTTTCCACTGTCTATAAGGAATCAGGACACCCACATCAGACCAACCAACACTTCCATCCATAGAAGACATATAGAAGTCTACGCCACCGTATGGAGCAATCTGAGGAAGTTTTCCATCCTTCTTCTGCCAATCAAATACATCGGCTATATATTTCTTGCTGAAAGTATTGTAGTCAAATAGATAGGACGCAGTGTTATAGAATATCTGTGCGTCACCCGTCCATCCATGGCGCTCTCTGGTGGGGCAGTCTGTAGGAATATCAAGGCTATTTCCCTTGGTAGACCATACAGTGGCCTCAACAAACTTATTTAAGAGTATGTTTGATGACTCGAACCATCCAGTCCTCTCCAGGTCAGAATAGACTGCAATAGCCTTTATTTCACTTTCCTTCAGTTCAATATCGCCCCTCACTTCGGCATATTGGAAACCAAAGACGCTGAAACACATAGACCACTGGTTTCTGCCCTTCTTAGCCTTGTACTTGATTCTCTGAAGAGGTGTCGTCTTCTTTTTATTGCTGCACTGAATGTTTTTCAGCGTAAGATTTCCATCCTTATCCAATAGTTCACCGCAAGTGATAGTTAGTTCTTCTCCACCCTTTGCCTCAAAGTCCAGTTCGATTATTCCAGCAATATTCTGGCCAAAGTCAAAGAGTGTGGCGCCGTCTGGAGCTTTACTCTTAGTTGGAGTAAACTCTTCCTTCTTTACGACTCTTACACTGTTGGAGGATATAGGACAGAGGGGATATTCAGTCTCTTTTGCTTTTTTTGAATAAGAAGGTGTGAGATTAGCGTCCACAACCTCCCCGTCTTTGTTGTCAGCTTCTTTTATGCTGCCATCATTTGACCACAACCAGGAAGAGTCCGAAATGAAGGTCTCCATCTCTCCTTTCTCGTTTTCCACTTCAAGCTGCAGGATGAACTTCGTCTCAACTCCATACTGATTCTTCAGACCCCATGCACCGCAGGAACCGCGGTACCATCCATCTGCAAGATCCAAATATATGGTATTATTTCCGCTCTTCAGCATAGATGTTACATCATATGTCTGATAATAAATTCTCTTCCTGTAGTCTGTGTGTCCAGGCGCCATATAGAAGTCACCGACTTCACATCCATTGATGTATGCTTTATATACACCAGAGGCTGTTGCATATAACCGAGCCTTCTTTATACCACTCTTAACCTTGATCTCCTTTTTAAAGCAATCAACGGCATGACTTACATTTTTCTGTGGCTTATAATCCCCCATAATCCACTTAGCCTTCCAATCAGCCTTATCCAGAAGGCCCATTTCAAAAGAAGAGAAATCAGACCACTCTCCCCACTCCTTGTCATCTCGGAGGGATACACGCCAGGAGACTATATCCCGGGAGTTCAGGGATGGGCCTGAATAACGGACATTCATCTTAGATGACTCCTCCTCGTGACTCCAAATAAGCTCTGAGTTTCTATAGCACTCTACTCTATAGCTCTTCTGAAAGCCTAAGCCTTCATCAAGCCATGACAAGAGAGGTGTTCTCTCATCGATTCCTATAGGAGAATATAAGCGCTCAGTTCTTAATCTATATGCCTTCATTTTAAATATCCTTCATCTCAAGCTTAGTTTTCACCAAGTTTCTATATTCCTCGCCCTCTTTCTTTTCTTTCGCCCAGAAAGCTTCGAGATTCTTCTGTTTCTTCATTTCTTTTTCTTTGATTGCTTTTTTCTTTTCATCCGGGAGCATATCATACTTGGCCTTTAACTTGGCTTTCTTCACGCTTTCCTTAGCTTTAACTTTCTTCTCCTTCTTAAGCTCTTTTTCTCTCTCAGCCTTTTTCTTTGCCTCTTCACTCCTTATAAACAGGGTCTTCTTATCTTCATAGTTCCAGCCATTCTTGATGCACTTCTCTTGAAGCTCTTCCAGTTTTATTTCTCTTGTTCTAACCTCTTCCCTCTCCTTTTCTTCTCTTGCCACCGTTTCAGGATCCTTCCATACCTTTCCTTCTTTCTCAGCCTCTTCCTTTCTCAGCCTGAAGATTTCTTCCTGCTTTAGTTCGATTGTCTTTTCAACATTCAGGAATCTTAAGAGGAATACAAGAAGGACGGCAGTAATGACTTCCATTCCTACAAAAGAAAATGTGATAGCGTTCAATACGCTCTGTGGCTGAGCGGCAGCAACAGTTTTACCCATAATATCGATGGATGGTGCTATATAACCGGAATGGGCAAGCATCATGTTAAAAAGACCTGTACAGATTCCCACCAAGGCTACTGCTATGATGTTGTAGATACTCATAGCTGTACCGTCGCATCTTATACTGCTCTTCCATTCGATATGGTCAAGTACATCTGCAAAGAGTGCCATAAACACATAGGAGCATGGAAGACCGCCTATATTCTTAATAAACTGTCCAATCAATACTACTACCATATTTCTAGGAGAGAGACAGCAGATTAAGCCGCCAAGAGCATATAAGACGAAGCCATACATAGTTGCGTTTCTCTTCCCGATTTTCTTGGCAATGGGCCATACTGCAAATATTCCGATTCCCATGGGGACACCACCGATTACGCTGACAAGCGTCTGGGTGATTCCGTCGTTGTAAGAGCCCAGAACATAGTTGCAGTAATAGACAAGGCCAAGATTTTTGAATGTGGATCCGAAAGTAAAGATAAGGAAGTATACGAAGATGATTAAAGTATACTTATCAGAAAAAACAATCTTTAGCTGGGTCAAGAAAGGTACTTCTTTCTTTTCTTCATTCATTGTCTCTTCTGTAACTCTTTCTTTTGTAAAGTAATACTCCAGAAGCGTCAAAGGCAGAGCAAGAATAGAGAGAACTGCCATAAGTGAAATCCACTTTGACCTGTCTACTCCGATCATTGGCATTATGACCATTGGGAAAATCATGGCTACGAGAATTCCAGTGATCATAATTGTCGCTATCTGGTTAAATACACTGAGTCCACCCCTATCTTTTGTGTTTCTTGTGGAGAGAGGAACCATAAGGTTATGGGACATGTTGTAGATAGTATATGAGAATGAGTAGAACAGGTTGTAACTGATCATTACCCACCAGACCATTACTTTTTCATTGTTCATAGGAACAGTAAAAAGCAGTATTCCTGATATGGTCAGAAGAGGTGCGGACAATAGGAGCCAAGGCCTTGCCTTTCCCTCTTTAGTATTTGTGTGGTCGATGATATATCCCATTATGACATTTGTGACAGCATCGATGATCTTAGATGCTATTGGAAATATCATCAGGAACATTCCACCCCATAGTCCTGTTAGATTTAATACATCTGTGTAGTAAACGTTAAGATACGTGGCAAGTACTGCGTTCAATAATAATGCACCGGCGGGTCCCAGAAGGTATCCCAGCCACTTTTCGCTATTTGTTACACTTCGTGTCTTTATTCTTGAATCTAATAGTTTCGACTCCATTATCATTTTACTTATCTCCCCTTTTCTCTTCCCCTAATGACGGGAAAATAAATGAAAGAATTCCCCTTATCCACTTTCCATTTGCCATCAATAGGAAAGCATTAGCCATTTTCTCCGTCATTGTACCGCCGCTATTAATAATACTTGACCTCAACGGACAATCGGTGGAAGAAATCATCATCATCCTAAAGCCCGGATCATTATAGTCCTTCTTCCCGCCATATGACTTTGAGATTATTTTCTCAGTAACTTTATACTGGATTTTCATTATCAGAGAGTGGTCTTTCATCTCCATTGCGCTATTGTCCATTGTATATGAGCCCTTATCCGCTGCTTTATATTCTTCCGTTTTTCTACCCAAAAGCCACTCAAAGTCTTTTTTTGTCGGTTTTCCAATGGGTTGTGTATACCAGCTTTTTTGGGTGTATTTATCAGAAAGAATATCTTCTCCTTCAATGACGATCTTTTCCGACACCCTTATATCTCGGGACGAAGCCCCGATTTCAACGACGTATTCGCCTCCTACGACTTTCCATTTTCCGTCGTATATAGAGAAGTCTCTGTCACTGAGAACAAAGATTATCCTCTTCTCCTCCCCCTTCTTTAAACTAACTCTAGTAAAGTCTCTTAGTTCCCTTAGGGCCCTGTAACACTCTTTATCCGGATTCTTAATATAAAGCTGGACGACTTCGTCACCGTCACATTCTCCAATATTTCTTATAGATACTGATACTTCCCTTCCATTTATCTTCAGGTCACTATACTGGAATTTAGTATAACTGAGGCCATACCCGAAGGGATATCTGACGTCTAACCCTACTTTATCGTAGTATCTGTAGCCTACATATATTCCTTCCCTATACTCTGCGTTTACTTTTCCCCAACACCCAGAGGAAGGTACGTCTTTGTACTCCATCGGCCAAGTCTCGGTAAGCTTTCCGCTTGGATTGACCTTTCCATAGATAAGGTTAAATACCGCTTCTCCCCCAGCTTCTCCAGCCAGTCCCATATAGAGTATTGCCTTGGCGTTATTCTCCCAATCCATTTCCACGCTGCTTCCGGAGAACATAACAACTATAGTATTGGAGTTTACCCTTGCTACAGCCTCCAACATCTTCTTATGACCTTCAGGAATACTCATAGACTCCCTGTCGAAGGCTTCAGATTCATATGCATCAGGAAGGCCCAGGAAAACAATGGCGACTTTATGATTCTTTGCTTCCTTTTCGATATTCTTTATCCCTTCCTCGGTGATATTTCCCCTTTCATCTACACCTTCAATCCAAGGTCTACCCTTGAAGAACGCTATTGGTTCTTTAAGAATCTTTGGATTTATGTGGCTGGAGCCTGTACCCTGATATCTCATTTTTCCAGCCATGAAACCAAAGAGAACTACATCTTCCTTCTCCTTTAATGGAAGAATAGAATCCTGGTTCTTTAATAAGACTGCTCCTTCTTCTGCGACTCTAAGAGCTACTCTGTAGTGCTTATCCCAATCAACTTCCTCTATTTTGTTTTTTTCATTTCTTTCGACAAGAGTAAGTATTCTCTCTACACTCTCATCAATAAGTTTTTCGCTTAGCCTTCCCTCCCTCACAGCTTTCAGCGTGGCTTTCTCCATGAATGCAGAGCCACCAGGCATAGAAAGATCACAGCCAGCTTCAAATCCCTTGATTCTATCGTGAAGGGCACCCCAGTCTGTGATCACAGAGCCGTTCCATCCCCATTCGTTTCGTAGGATATCGCTTAAAAGATACTTGTTGTCACTGGAATAGACGCCGTTGATTTTGTTATAAGAGCACATGACTGTGGCAGGATTTCCCTTCTTCACAGCCCTTTCAAATGGTGAAAGATAAATCTCTCTTAAAGTCCTTTCATCCATTATGCTGTCACTGATAAGCCTCTTATACTCCTGGTTATTTGCTGCAAAATGCTTTAGAGATGTTCCCACCCCCTCGCTTTCAACGCCTTTGATCCAAGAAGCAGCCATCTCTCCCGATACCACAGGATCCTCGGAGTAGTATTCGAAGTTTCTACCTCCGAGAGGATTACGCTTTATATTGCAGCCTGGCCCCAAGACAACGGCAACATCTTCTTTCTTCGCCTCCTTGCCGATTGCCTTTCCTTCTTCCTCCAATAATTCCCTATCCCAAGTGGAGCCACTGGTTACAGAAGAAGGGAAACAGGTTGATGGAAGAGAAACGTTTACTCCCAGCATATCCGCCTCCCCTTTCTGGCACCTCAGGCCATTAGGGCCATCTGCAACCATTATCGATCTGACACCAAGCGCTTTATTTTCTTTGGTATGCCAAAAGTCTTTGCCAGTAGTAAAGGAGATCTTTTCTTCTGTGGTCATTGAAGAAATGACTTTTTTCTTGTCCATTTGCCCCTCCAGAGTTAGTTATTAATAGTTTTTCATTGTTTTCAAATAAAATGTTTACATATTTGTAATGTAATGATAGTTTTTGTAATGTATGGACACTATTGGACTAGAATATTTGGCAAAGAAACTGGGAGCTCTGACAGGTATTCCTGTCAGGATATATAAAGGAAAGGAAGAGATATTCTATTACTCCACAGTCTCCATTCCAAAAGATCCGTTGCTTCTATACCTAGATCAAGTATTCAGTATCAAAGAAAACGTGGGCTACTATATGACCAAGAACCTTCATACTTTCGGAGTCGTGCGAAAGGATGATTATCGGTATATAATAGGCCCTTCACTGGAAATACAGGAAGATGAGAAGAGTCTGAAGATTATGGCCTTCGACTTGGGAATTGAAAAAAATCAAACTATGGATTTTATCAACGCCGTCAAGTCCATCACGAGAATGCCTCTACCATCTCTTTTGGAGGTTCTTCTGGCTGTGAACTTCTTTCTTAATGGTGAGATGAAGGAGTTACATGAACTGACATTAAGCGACTCAATACAAGAAGAGTTAAAACATATCCTCGAAAAAGAAACAAAAGGTAAGGAAATAGACAGAGTATCACAAAGCCAATATGAAGAATCACCTCCAAATCAAGAAGAACATAACACATACGCTCAGGAACAAGAGATTATGATGCTTATCAGAAAGGGAGAGACGGAAAAGCTCAAGGATTGGATTAGCTCCGCCCCCGCCATCAGAGGAGGAACAATCGCAGTTGACGGTCTGAGACAAGTAAAGAATATGTTTGTAGTTTCAGTTACCCTCGCTTCCCGTGCTGCAATACAGGGAGGGGTGGATCCTGTGACCGCCCTATCTGTTTCAGATGGCTTTATTAAACGCTGCGAGTTATTATATAGTGTCGAAAAGATTACGAACCTCCAATACCTTATGGTTTTGGAGTATGCAGGTATGGTAAGGAGAGTAAGACAAAAAGATTACACATCTCCATTAGTCATGAAAGTGGCTAACTATGTGGTCGCCCATATTACAGAGCCTTTGACTACAGAGCAGATTGCCGACGCTTTATATCTCTCCAGGCCCTATTTATCGTCCCGTTTTCATAAAGAAGCAGGAAGGACTCTTTACTCCTTTATAATGGATGAAAAAATAGAAGAGGCTAAGCGCCTTATTCTATACTCTGGAAGAAGTATTTCTTCCATCTCCCAGTACCTGGGCTTCTCCTCCCTCGGTCACTTTTCATCGCTTTTCAAAAAAAACACAGGATATTCTCCCACCGAGTTCAGGAGCTTATGAAGTAAAGTGGGTGACCTCAGCCACCCATTTTACTTTAAAAACCTAGCTTTTTTGAAATAGCAGGAGGAAGATGACTCTTCCTGATGCCGCTGGTTAAAAATACATCTTGCCCAACTGTCATCAAGCCTTTTCCTCCATATACACTCTTACCAAGCTTTAGACATAATGCAAATGCTTCGTCGCCAATGCTCTCAACGCTGTCAGGAATAATCAGATCACCCTCTATCTTATTGCAGTTATAGAATGCCCTCGTTCCAATTGTCTTAAGGGAGGAAGGAAGATATATTTTTCCATCAAGGCAAACTGAATTCATGAAAGCTTCATCTCCGATTCTTTCTATTGTCTTAGGAAGAACAACGTCTCCAGAGATTTCAGATTCTTTAAATGCCTTATCTGCAATACCTGTAACAGGTACGCCATCGACAGAAGAAGGAATAATAAGAGATGTCATTCCTTTTTCATATCCCACAACTTCATATCCTGATTTTGTTTTCTTAAATAAAAGTCCATTAACGGATTCTGTAGGTTCCTCTTCGCCTTCTTCCACCTTTACTTCAACTCTTTCTTCTTTCATTGGAGTCGGGTCATCAAGGTATATGTTTATATTTTTCTCAAAATCTTCCAGCCTCTTATTTAGAATGTCATTCAGGTCATCTTCAACAACAGAAAGCACATTAGAGCTTATTTCTTCTGTAAGCTGCTTTATATTAGAAGTGATCTCTTCTTCGATTTCAGCACATTTTTTATCTACATATGCCTTGATATCCTCTTCTCCATAAGACGCACTGGATGTGTCGGAACTGCATGCCCTAACTTCCTCCAATATTTCTGCCTTTGCTTGATCTATAAGATCAGGAACAAGGGAATCTATGTAGGTATAAAGAGCGCTGATCTTTTCCTCCGCGCCACTGAGGGTAGAGTTCAAAAGAGTACTTAAAGTATCTATTTCTTCTTCTAATCCTCGGCTCTTTTCATCTAAGGAGGCTGAGAGCAGCTCATTCTTGGAAAGTACCTCTTTTTGAGTTTCACTGACACTACTTAGGATTGAAGACTCTATATTTTTTAGTTCTGAAATAGTGTCTTCCTTGGCCTTTTCCACACCTTTCGTGATTTCTATTTTTTCAGATGAGAATAGAAAATCGACATATGACTTCAACTCAGCCTCAGTCTTTCTCCGAGTATTGCCGGATTCTTCTTGAGTTATTGAGACAGCTTCTTCCAAGAGAGGAGTGTCCTTTTCTTCCACCTGCTCAGGAGATTTGGCTTCAGACGCTTTATTTATATATGTGACTTCACCCTTCTCAAAGGCCTCCACTCTATCTGGATCAACGGCAACCACGACTTTAGGAGAGGAAGCATCCATGCCTCCCTGGATAAACACTTTGTCTAAAGTCTTTTCATCACAGGAAAGCATGAAACAAAGAATAAGGCTTAGGATAACAATTATTCTTCTTTTCATTTTTACACCTCACTGCGGCGGTTTCCCGCCACACTAAAGCCTTTACTCAACAATGATGTCACTCTCGGCTACTCTCATGAGAACCCAAGTATGGCCTTCATTGTCTTCCCAATACTCGATCATTTCAGCTCTCTGGACTGTATTTGTATACTCGACGCCGCTTGTAAGGTATTCGGTACCGTCTACACGCTTGTCAGCTCTGTCGTACTTGGCAGAAGCCCACTGAGCCATCAGTTTCCTACACTCTTCAGTAGCTTCCTTCAAAGCTTCGAAGAAGTCTGATTTAGAAGAGGAAGCTTTTTCGTAGTGATATCCCTCTGCTGTAGGAAGTTTTACCATCCAGTCTGGTCTTGGAATTCCATCCTTACCATAAACCAAGAGATCAATCTGTTTCTTTGTGACTTCGCCAACCGGCACAGTATCTTTTTCCCAAATAGCAAAGAACTTGACGTTTCCTGTAGAGAGAGGAGGTAATACCAAGCCTTTTCTCAATGTTTCAGTTCTGTCTCCACCTGTAATCCAGCCAAGGAATGTATATCCATCCTTTACCGGGTTTGCCAAGTATACACCATCGGTTTCGATTGTATACTTAGTCGGGTTGGAGTTGTCATAGCGATATCTTCCGCCATCGAGATCATAGGAGATGCTATACTCGATAGGAGCCCATGTAGCTGTAAGACTAAGGTCACTGCTTCTATCTGTCATAACTGTATATCTCAGAGAATATGTGGTGTATGTAGCATATGGGTTCTCTGTCCAGCCAAGGAACGTATATCCCGATCTTGTAGGATTAGCCAATGCAAAGTCTTTATCCAGTACTGTGTAGTAAGATGGATTCTCTACGCCCTTTGCAAGTTTTCCTCCATCAAGATCATAGTCGATATAATACTTCTTTGCCTCCCATACTGCTTCCAGTGTTACATCACCCATATCACCCGATTGTATTGTGTATCTACTATCAAGCTTTCCGCTCTTGTCACCGACAGTTTTCCATCCAAGGAAGACATAATCCTTCTTTTCTGGAGTCGGGATTACGTAATCTCTATCAAGATAGAAGTAGGAAGACGGATACTCCTCAATTTTTCCACCCTTAGTGTCCAGCTTGATGGAGTATTCACAAGGTTTCCATACAGCAACAAGGTTCTTGTCACCTGTAGTGCCCTTGGAGAATTCATAGATACTTCTGGCCTTGCTTGTGGGTTCGCCTTCAAGAATCCAACCAACAAAGTCATATCCCTTCTTCTCCGGGTTGATTACCTGGAAAGCAGACTCTACTGTATACCAGCATGCGTTCTCAGCCTTTCTATTTAAGTCGGACCCAAAAATGACACCGTCTTCATCGTAGTCGATGTAGTATGTTATCACCTTCCAAATTGCCTTGAGCGCAACATCTCCAGTGCTACCGCCTTCAATTGTAACGGAAGGAACAATCGCCTTTGAGCCATAGTAGGTTGCATCAATAGAGATTCCTGTGCCATTAAGAATGGAATAAACCAAAGTGAGAACTTCATCTGTTTCAAGCTCATCTGTGTACGGGATAGATAGAACACCATTCTCCATGACTCCAGTAATTCCAGCTTCCTTCATCGCTTCACTCAGTTTTGCCTTTGTCTTCTTGTCAAATAGAGAAGTATAAACTTCCAAGTGATCTTTATAGGCATTGAGATTTGTTCTGACACTGTCTTTTACAAGAGAGAGTGAGAATATACATGATGGGCTATCATCTTTTACTGTCCAACCAATGAACTCATAACCATTCTTTACAGGATTTACTGTAGTGAAGGTCTGGCTTTCTACATTGTATGAAGATACATATTCATCTACGAACTCTCCACCATCAAGTTCATAGTCGACTTTGTATTCAACTGGTTTCCATACAGCCTTAAGGTTCTTGTCGCCAGGAATAGTTGTATCAAGCGTCTTAAATGGCTCTTCACCCACGTTTTCATCAATCCAGCCCTGGAAGATGTAATAGTCGAGGACAGGCTCAACGAGTACTGGAGACTCTTCATTAAATATAAACGTCTCTGGTTCATCGCCTTCTATCTCACCACCATTAAAGTTATAAGAGATAGCGTATTCGTTTGGAATCCATACAGCACTGAGTTTTCTGTCTCCAGAGGATCCTACAGAGAGGGAATACTCATTTCTAGCTTCATATGACTCTTCACCTTCTTCTATCCAACCGGCGAATGTATATCCATCAAGGGTAGGATTAATAAGAGTGAAACTATCCAGAACTGTGTAAGAAGATGGGTTTTCCGGTACTTTTTCAGGCTCTGGAAGTGGCTCTGGTTCTGGCGAATAGAGGACAATGTTCTGGTTATACTCGATAAAGTATTCTTTTGGTGTCCAAATAGCAGAGAGAACCAAATCTCTTGGTATTGTTGTATCCACAAGGTATTCAACTACAGGTTCCTCACCCTCTTTCTCCCAGCCTAAGAATACATAATCTTTCTTTTCAGGGAGTGGCAAAGTAAAGGAAGGAGAATCAAAAACAAATGAAGCAGGAGCATTTTCAAGTGTTCCTTCATTTAACTCAAGCTCAATGTTATATACATTTGGAAGCCATACAGAAATGTAGTTTATGTTTCCAATTGTTCCAAGTGATACTTCTTCTATTGCTCTAGCCTCATATGACTCTTCGCCCTCGAGAATCCAGCCCATAAATGTGTAACCGACTCTCTCAGGATTGATCAATGTAAAGCTGTCTTCAATAGTATAAGAATCAGGATTTGTCCTTACTTCCATTGGCTCTGGTTCTGGAACTTCAGGAATAATTACAGGCTCTTCTTTCTTGGCTTCATAAGTAACACCCGTTTCATCATATGTGATAGAGTATACAACCTTCTCAAAGACTGCTTCATACTCCAAGCTCTTACTCATCGAGAGAATATCGATGGAAAGATCCTTTTCAACTTTATCTGATCCGACCTCTCTCCAACCCTTAAATACATATCCCCTTCTCTCAAGAGTAGGAAGAGTAAGATATTTTGTTTCAACTGCATTATTTAAAATAGCATTTAGGTCTCCGATCAAGTTGCTGTCTTTTGGAGCAGAAACCTTGACATATAAGCCAATGAGAGAAGCCTTGAACCAAGCATTTTCTTCCTCTATTCCCATCTCCAATACAGCCTTGCTTAAATCTGGAGTGAAATATGCTTTATATGCTTTTGATCCTTTTGCCGTATTCAGGTCGATTTCCACCTTTGACTGGAGAGTATCTGAACCCTCTTCCTTCCATCCAAGATAGCTATAGTCTTCCATTGAGATTTCAGGAATCGTCAATACTCTGCTGCTTCTTGCTTCTCCCAACACTTCTGCCAGCGTTACATCTGTTACACTCTCTAAAGGAGCCGTGACAGTGAACTCGAATAAAGGATGGGATGCCTTAATGACAGCATTCTTGCCTTTTTCCTCAAAAGAAATGTCCAAGAGAGACAAATCCAAGTCAAAAATAGCCTTGAACCTTGTGTCGTTTTCAAAAGAATCAAGTCTGATTGTTCTTCTGTTATCATAGGAATCAGTGTCAAGGTTATACCAACCCAAGAAAACATATCCCTCTTTCTTGGCTTCCGGCATAGTGACATATCCGTCAGCGTTCGCCTTTTCAAGAATCTCGCCTTCATCTCCTACGAGAGTTCCGCCATCCAGGTAGATATCGACTCTATGATTGTTGATGTATAGATAGCCTCCGATTATTTCAGCCTTTACAGGCTCTTCCTGAATAGTCTCTTCAACTACTTCCACAACTTCAGGTTCACTTGTCTTAGTGGAACTACAGGACAAGACCAATGACAAAACTAGTAGAATAGCAATGGAAAGTGAAAATATTCTTTTCATTTTAATCCCCCCTACCCTTAAGAATACCACCCCTTTTTCTCATCCTCAATAAAATAATGCCCACAAAAGGCAATGAAACTTACAATATTTTCCTCTTTTATGAAAGCAATTCTTTAAAATGAAAAATATAGTAATTATTCAATTTAATCGGTGAAACCCTCGAACATCTCGCCTCTTTCACAAACTTTGCAGAAAATTCCTGAAGGTATGGTCTTGTTTACAAGATCTTTTAAAAGTGAAACGTCATTATTGTTGTCGCTTAGATGTATGAAGAATACTTGGTCCCCTCTTCTAGCGGTGTCATAGGCAAAAGACACTGCATCGTTATTCGAAAGATGCCCGTACTCTCCCTTCACTCTTGTCTTCAGCCACGCTGGATATGGACCTGTGGCCAGCATCACTGGATCATAGTTGGATTCAATGAATTTTACATTCGATACTCTCGAATACCCCCAAGCTTCCTCTGGGATTATTCCTGTATCCGTCATCAAAAAAATCTTATCGTTTCCGTTGACTATAAAATACCCGCTGGAACCGGGAGAGTCATGACTGGTTCTAAAGGGTGTGACTTCAAATTCACCTACACCCACTGTAGTACCCCAAGTGAAAGGAAAGACTAGCTTTCTCTCCATCTTCATTTTGTCCATTTCCGTCTTACCGTCTCTCAAAGTTACAGATGAGACAAAGACAGGGACTTCCGTTTTTCTCTGTACAGCCCCCACACCCTTAGCATGGTCAGGATGCAAGTGAGTCAGAAACATGGCTCCCAGCGAAGATAGAGGCATCGAGTGCATCTCCATTTCCGTAGAAAACTTTTTCCATGTTACACCACAGTCGACGGCGATGGTGGTCACTCCATCATAGAAGAGATAGCAGTTACCGCAGCTACCTGTAGTCAGGGCGCAATAGTGAAGCATTATTTATTCTCCTCCACCCATTTTTCACTCCATCCTACATGAGCTTTCATTCCGTTACGCAGTATTGGAAGAACCAACAGCTCTGTATGCTCCATCACTTCTTCCTTTGCGTCATAATCTCTCCAGGCGTATCCATTCTTTTTGTAGTATTGTGAATCTTTATCTATTAGTTCTTCATCGTCCTCTGTACTCTGAAATATACTATTCCATTCTTTCATAGCCAGCTTTCTCTCGTCCAAATCGATGAACTGGTACTCTATTCTTCTTTCTTTGACCCACCTTATTGCGGCTCTTGTATTCTTGTCTTTATTTCTACCTATTATCTGGAGCATGGAATGAGATTATCCAAAACCCTCTCTTCCTTCAATAGATTTATACTTGACCCTAATCGGATAATGAAAGAAGATATCCGAAACATTCCCCATGGGAAAAATCAGGAGATATAATATGAAGGAAAGAATCAAGTCACTTCTCACAAGAGAGCCATCAAGCGAAATTATTACTGCTGAAGGCTGGGTGAGAACAAAGAGAGACAGCAAGAATGTTTGCTTTTTGGAAATCAATGACGGTTCCTGTCTAAAGGGACTACAGGCGGTAATAGACAAGGCTTCTTTCAATAATAATAATCTCCTTGATTCAATTTCCACCGGTGCAGCAGTTTCAGTTAAAGGAACTATTGTAGAGAGCCTTGGCGGCAACCAGAAAGTCGAGTTGGCTGTTACCTCACTGGAATTGGTAGGCTCTTGTCCTAATGACTACCCTCTCCAAAAGAAGAGACACACAGTGGAGTTCTTGAGAGAGCAGGCATATCTTAGACCAAGAACTAACCTATTCGGCGCTGTAACAAGAGTCAGAAACACAATGGCTTTTGCTGTCCATCAGTTCTTCCAGGAAAACGGCTTTGTATATGTCAACACTCCTCTCATCACAGCCAGTGACTGTGAAGGCGCCGGCGAACAGTTCCAGGTGACGACATTGGATCTACAGAATGTTCCAAAAAAAGAAGACGGAAGCGTAGACTACTCAAAAGACTTCTTCGGAAAAATAGCAAACCTTACGGTATCCGGTCAGCTTGAAGGCGAGACATATGCTATGGCAATGAAGAACATCTATACATTCGGACCTACATTCCGTGCAGAGGAATCAAACACATCCCGTCACCTTGCAGAATTCTGGATGATAGAGCCAGAAATGGCATTCTGTGACCTAGAAGGCGATATGGATTGCGCAGAAAGCTTCTTAAAGTATATTTTCAAGGCTGTCCTTGAAAAAAACAGCGAGGATATGGCTTTCTTTGAACAGTTTGTACTAAAAGGTCTGATCGAGACACTTGAAGGTGTAGTATCAACACCATTTGAGCATATGACTTACACAGAAGCTATCAAGTATCTTGAGAAGCACAATGAAAAGTTTGAATTCCCAGTAGAATGGGGTTCTGACATTGCATCTGAACATGAAAGATATCTTACAGAAGTCATTGCAAAGAGACCTGTAATCGTCACAGACTATCCAAAAGAGATCAAGAGTTTCTATATGAAGCAGAATGATGACGGAAAGACTGTCAGAGGTATGGATATACTGGCTCCAAGACTTGGAGAGATTATCGGGGGAAGCGAAAGAGAGAGCGACTACGATAAGCTTAAAGCAAGAATGGACGAGCTTAAGATGGATGACACCAACTATTGGTGGTATATGAATCTCCGTCGCTATGGAACAGCACCACACTCTGGTTTTGGTCTTGGATTTGAAAGAGCTGTCAGATATGTCACAGGTGTTGAGAACATCAGAGACGTCATCCCATATCCAAGAGCAGTTGGTTATTGCGAGTATTGATCACTGTTTATTTCTACGGCTGGATCCTTGTGGTCCAGCTTTTTTAATCATTTAAACTCATCCAATTCTCTGCAACTGAATAAATTCCAAGCTGCTTCGTATTCTCTAATCCAGTCTTAATCAGTAATCTCTCCTGTATTCTTCGGATAGTTCTGATAGATGTTCCCAGCATATCTGCTATTTCCTTTTGGCTTAGTCCATAACTCATGGCATCAAGAACATCACCCTCTTTTGAGTTCAAACTCTGCTTTACTATATTACGCCTATAAGTAGTCCTACCAGACACAATTCCCTCAAACTGCAAAGGTTGATCCAAGTCAGGATATTCTATGAATGGAAATATTCCAGATAATAGTGACTGCTTCGTTCTATCTGCAAAAACGATGACTCTGCATTGGTTATTTATCTTCTTTGCCTGCATAATATCATCAGCAAGAACCTTAAATGATTTTGAGTCTGTAACAAGAATATCTATATCCTTATAAAAATATGGGAATGGTTGGATTATAGTTTTTGCAAATCTATAATCTTCCGGAACATCATCAAACATATATCTCTTTCTTAATAATACTGTCTTCATATAAATAATAACGCAAAAATAGCAAAATATGTATTTGTTTTTATTTGTTATTCCTACTTCGGATTATTATTTTATTTTTTAAAAGATTGAATACATTTCTATTTTTATATTATTTCTATTTTTATTGTTATATATCTTTTTATATATTTTATTATAATAAGACGTTTGTTGATTTTTTTGTTTTTTCAACCCAAAGTAAAACAATGAAAATGATCCTTGTTTTTTAGCATTCTGGCTTATATTTTATAGTCAAAATGAATTGAATGACGTCGAGAAGAACTTAAAAACAGATATCTGATATGTTTTACTTACAACATCACTCAGGATTATATAAACAAAAGAATAGCTAAATATTAAGCAACACAAAAAAATACTAGATCATTGCACCATAATGAAAATAACTTAAAAAAACAAACTACAATGATAGATTTATAAACTATACGCTAAGAAGAGTCCAAAATGGAGACTTACCAAAGATTCAACAATATTCTTTCTTATACTTAGTAATAATAGTATCTAAGGAAGCAGCAAACGCATTGACAGTTCTCTGGTCAAAGCATTTGTTTTTCTCAGATTCAAACCCCATTTCCCGCAAAGCAGTCATAAAGTTTCTATCGGACAAACGTTCTTTAATATTAATAGAAGTATATGTATTGCCCCGATCATCTAATACAACTATGCCCTTCTCAACTAGTCTATCAGATAAAGGAACGTCATGAGAAATAGCAAAGCCAGGTGCATTTGCATTATCAACAAGATAATCATCGGCACTATTAGCACCAACAGGTACAACAGCCATATGTATATTACTCTTGATTTTTCTTAATTCAGACTTATCAAGTTTATCTCGATAAGGGAGACGAAGAGCTGCTGTATGATTCTCAATGGCTTCCTTTACATCAGACAACATTCTATCAGAAGCAAAAACACATTCCCCTATATACTCTGACTCTTTGACAACTCTTTTAAGAATTATTGCTCTATGTGCCTTAGGAAGTGAATCTGCATCGATATATATATTGAACATAGATGTAGAATACAGCCAAATCTGTTACTGTTTCAAGTAACAATATTATTTCGATATTTCTTTATTTGTTTTTCCACAACGATAGAAACAAATTCCTATATGTTTTAGAATTCACTTGCTAAGGAGATAATAATAGATATGGAACATTCACCATTGCAGAAAGCACGCTACTCTTATCAGCCTAAACTACCTATGATTCTCAGATCAGAAATGAATGAAATTGAGGCAGTGGAGGGAGCAGAGACAACTAGCGCTGCAGACCAGGATAAGATCAAAGCTCTTTTCCCAAACACTTTCGGACAGAAAGAAATCTCATTCCAGAAAGGAAAGAGCAAGGTAGAGAAAAAGAAACAAGTCGTTGGAGTTATTCTCTCAGGTGGACAGGCTCCTGGTGGTCACAATGTAGTATGCGGCCTCTATGATGCTCTCAAGAAGGCAGACAAAGACAATGAACTCATTGGTTTCTTGGGTGGTCCAAGCGGTCTTACCGATGACAAGTGCATTGTATTTACAGACGAATATATAAATGAATTCAGAAATACAGGCGGATTCGACATCATCGGAAGCGGAAGAACAAAGCTTGAAACAACTGAGCAGTTTGAGAAAGCAGCTGCAGTATGTAAAAAGCATGGCATTACAGCCATCACAATCATCGGTGGTGACGACTCCAACACAAATGCTGCTGTTCTTGCAGAATACTTTAAGGCACAAAACACTGGAGTACAGGTAATCGGATGCCCAAAGACTATCGATGGTGACTTGAAGAACGACGACATCGAGATTTCTTTCGGTTTCGACACAGCTACAAAGACATATTCTGAACTTATAGGAAATATCGAAAGAGACGCAAACAGTGCAAAGAAGTATTGGCACTTTATCAAGCTCATGGGAAGAAGCGCTTCTCATATCGCTCTTGAATGTGCTCTTGAGACTCAGCCAAACGTTTGTCTTATTTCTGAAGAGATCGAAAAGAAAGCTATGTCTCTTTCTCAGATTGCAGAATATGTTGCTAAAAGTGTTGCAGACAGAGCTAACGCAGGCATGAACTTCGGTGTCGTCCTTATTCCTGAAGGACTGGTTGAATTTGTACCGGAAGTCAAGAAGCTTATCAGCGAAATCAACGACACACTCGCAGCAAAGGCAGAAGAATTTGAGAAAGCTGTTACAGCAAAAGATAAAGTTGCCTTCATGCATAAATATCTTACAGCTGAATCAGATGCCGTATTCTCAATCCTTCCTGATGACATTCAGGCTCAGATGATGGCAGATAGAGACCCACACGGAAACGTACAGGTTTCTAGAATCGAAAGTGAAAAACTTGTTTCCTCTCTAGTCGCTGCAAAGCTTGAAGAAATGAGAAAAGAAGGAAAGTACAATGGTAAGTTCAACCCACTACACCACTTCTTCGGATATGAAGGAAGATGTGCATTCCCATCAAACTTTGATTCAGACTATTGCTATTCTCTTGGATACAACGCATTTATGCTCATTCAGTGTGGATGCACAGGATATCTCTCATCTATCAGAAATCTTTCTGCTCCAGCAACAGAGTGGAAGGCTGGCGGTATGCCTATCACAAAGATGATGAATATCGAGCGCAGACATGGTGAAGACAAGCCTGTAATCAAGAAAGCTCTCGTAGAACTAGATGGAAAGCCATTTAAGTATTTCAGCGAGAGAAGAGAAAAGTGGGCAACTGAAACCTGCTTTACTTACCCGGGAGCCATTCAGTACTACGGACCAGAAAGCGTATGTGATATTACAACTGTTACACTTAAGCTTGAACAGTCCAAGTAAGATATATCAGTTTTACTAAACCCGTCCACGATCGGACGGGTTTTCTTATGTTATAAAAAATTAGAGTACTACAAAAAGTAATATCTAAATTAATTTCAAATATATTTATTATGGATATATAATATTTTTCTCTTGTTTGTTTATGACATGAGATATAGAATATGTAAAGTAAATGATGGTTCATTTACAACATCTTCAAATAGTCCCCCCTATTATGAAGAACCGGGCCCGACATCTGTCTGGCCCTTTTACATCTATAATCAAAAGTGAACCAAATTCACTTGACATATTCCTCCAAGAAAAATAATTTTTGTATAGGATGAAAAAACACTACACAACAAAAGAAAAATTATTGGAAATATGCAAAGAATGCGCCAAAGAAAAAGGAATCAACGGCTTTGGCATGAGAGATGTGGCACATGCCTCAGGACTTGCTTTGGGTACTATTTATAATTACTTTACAGACAAAGAGACTATGATTATTGAGACACTTCTCTCAATATGGAAGGATTTCATTTCTTGTATTACAAATACAGAATCCTTTCATGATTACTTGGAAAGAATCATTAACATTGTTGATGATATTGAATCCACTTACCCGAATTTCATAAATAATCATCCCAGACATATAACGGATTCAAAGATAGATAAAGCAAAAGAATTGATGACAAAAGAACTACAAGGCATCAAGGAACAGATAATCTCTGTATTAAATCAAGACAAAATGATTAGAAGTAATGTTTTTAATAGTATTTTGACAAAAGAAAATCTTGCAAGGTTTACTATAAAAAATATCCTCTCTGCAAAAACAAAAGAGGATAAAGAATTACTCTTACAAATAGTGAAGTGTGCAATCTATTGATTAGATTCTATAGATTCTATCTTCACTCTTTGGATCTTGGCGGAAGAAAACTGAAGTGAAACCTGTAATAGCTACTAGTGTAGACTTTGTAGCCGTCTCCAGTTTTCTGGATATATCCTCCACTTCACTCTTCTTATTCGAAAACCTTACCTTCACAAGTTCATGTGCTGTAAGTGCTGCATCTAAGGAAGAAGCCACACCTTCTGTGAAACCTTCCTTTCCTACATAAACTACAGGGTTTAGCTGCTGTGCCTGTGAGCGCAGAAAAGCCCTCTGATAACTCTTTAATTCCATAAATCTAATTTTACATATATTTCCGATAATAGGCAAATAAAAACGGGGAGACAGAGCTCCCCTATATACAGAAAACAAATTAGTCTAGTTTGTACTCATTGGCAACCACAAACCTCTTGATTTTCTTGGTACTTGTCATTTCCAAAGGAGTCTTTGCAACAGTAACCATTGTAATCTTCTTGTAAGCCTGAAGATTCTTGTTTACTTCAGAGACGATACCTTCCATCTTCTTCTGAATCTCATCATCCTTCATTGTCTCTCTGACATTCTTTGATGGATAGATGATAGCTCTTATACCTTCACTCTTAAGCTCCTTATCCTTTAAATATCCGATAATACAGATCTGTTCGATATCATCATAAAGCTGGAATTTATCTTCAATCTCTTCAGGGAATACATTCTTACCGCCATCTGTAACAATGATGGACTTGGCTCTTCCTGTCAGATAGAGATACCCTTCACTATCCAAGTGACCCACGTCACCAGTGTTAAGCCAACCGTCAGCATCCAAGATTTCGTCTGTAGCTTCCTGGTTTTTATAGTAACCCTTCATGACCTGAGGTCCCTTGATGTAGATGACGCCATTTCCTTCACTATCTGGATCAACGATCTTAGCTTCAGTCAAAGCAACGTTCTTACCTACACTCTCAACCTTGAATGCATAAATAGGATTAAGGTGAGTTATAGGGCTTGTTTCTGTAAGGCCGTATCCTTGGACAAAGTCGAGGCCAAGCTCATTGAAGCCTTTGAAAGTTGAAGAAGGAAGTGGTCCGCCGCCGCAGATACATATTCTGCAATTATCAAGAGAAAGATTCTTAAGGAGGAAGCCGAACATCTTCTTTCCCACCTTAATGCCGAATGCCTTCTTCAAGAATCCGCTGATTCCCATAAGACCTCTGATAAGACCATAAACGACAGCGCCCTTCTTCTTTACGCCTGCAATAAGACCCGCATAAAGCTTATTGAAGATCATTGGTACACCAAGGAACATGGTGACTTTAGCTTCCTTAAGTTCCTTTAGCATCTGGGATACAACAAGCTTCTTACCAAAAACTACAGAGGCACCGCTTCCCAATCCTTCCATAAACACGGCAAGCATTGTGTATGCGTGATGGATAGGAAGAATAGCATAGAATACATCTGAAGGATAAATATTCATGTTAGCCTGGCTGATGAAGATATCAGAGACAATATTTTTGTTGGTGAGCATAACACCCTTTGGAGTACCAGTCGTACCACTGGTAAAAAGTATTGCAGCTACATCATCTTCAGTCATCACAAAACCTTCTTTGTAAGGAGCGGAGAGAGACATTACAGATGGATACTCACCCTTCTCCTCCAGTGATGCATATCCAAGCATTGGGAGGGAAGACGCCACCTTCTTCATTCTGTCGTTATCAGCAACAAGAATGACGCTGTCACTGAAGCGGGCAAGTTTAATAAAGTCTTCATCGTGAAGAGATGAGTCAAGTGGCACAACTGTACAGCCTGCATACTGGACTGCTATATAAGTGACAGCCCATGCAACGCTGTTCTTGCCGCTTACAATGATCTTATCACCCTTCTTGACTCCCAATGAGAGGAACCAAGAAGAGAGCTCTTTTACTTTGTCTTCAGCTTCTTTATATGTAAGGCAGATCTCTTTTGGGGTATATTCTTTCCAACATGGGTTATCACCAAAACGCATGGTGTTAATATGGAATAATTCCTTAATTGTAGGCCACTGGCCCTTGAATTCTTTTCCTCTATAACTATCAAATTGATTCCATGGTGTCAAATTATCTTTTGTTTTCATGTTCATTTCCTCTTATCTGACATTTTGCCATATATTTGTAAATCTATAAACATATAACCTTAATCATACCCATGGTGATTTGGCTCCAAATGCATGGATAAGA